>JBMFPP010000055.1:0-2400 GCA_049969055.1 Armatimonadota bacterium
ATTGGAATGCCCGAAATTTTGGAAAGATAGGGCACGGTGCGGCTTGCTCTCGGGTTGACCTCCAGAACGTACACCCGCCCGTTCTCTACAACAAACTGAATGTTCATCAGGCCGACCACGTTAAGGGCGCGCGACAGACGAGTGGCATATTCCACAATCTGCCGCTGAGCATGCTCTGACAAACGATGCGGCGGGTACACAGCCATCGAGTCACCGGAGTGTATGCCTGCACGCTCGATGTGCTCCATAATGCCCGGTAGCAAACACTCCTCCCCGTCGCTTATTACATCAACCTCGGCCTCCATGCCAAAAATGTACTTGTCCACCAAAATCGGCGCGGCCGGCGATACATCCACCGCATACCGCATGTAGCTGAGCAGTTCATCGCGGCTGTACACGATCTCCATCGCCCTGCCGCCCAGCACGTAGGACGGGCGCACAAGCACCGGATAGCCGATCTCCTCGGCCACATCCACAGCGGCCTCCGCAGAGGTTACAGCGCGCCCAGGAGGCTTTGGAATGTTCAGCTCCCGAAGCAGGTTGTCGAAGCGGTCCCTGTCCTCAGCAATGTCTATCGCATCCGCCGATGTGCCGAGTATCGGCACGCCGGCATTGTGGAGCGGTCGAGCCAAATTGATGGCTGTCTGCCCACCGAACTGAACGATAACTCCTTCAGGGTCTTCTTCCTTAATACAGTTGAGCACGTCCTCCAAGGTAAGCGGCTCGAAATAGAGACGATCGGAAGTATCGAAATCGGTGGAAACTGTTTCGGGGTTGTTATTTATGATAACAGCCTCGTAACCGGCTTCGCGGAGCGCCCAAACCGAATGCACAGAGCAGTAATCGAACTCGATGCCTTGGCCAATTCGAATGGGACCACTTCCCAAAACCACGGCGCGCTTTCGGTTCTTTCGGATCGGTGGTTTCGCCTCATTGGAAAGAGTGCCGCATGCGCAGGGACCTTCGTCCTCCAACTCATAGGAGGAGTAGAAGTACGGTGTTTCGGCCTCGAACTCTGCGGCGCAAGTATCCACCATTTTATAAACGGGTCTCAAACCGAGAGACTCGCGAACACAGCGCACATCCTCCTCCGAAAGCCCGGTGAGATCGGCAATATAGCGGTCTGGAAAGCCTGCACGCTTTGCGGCGGCCAACAGATCGCGGTGGGCGGAGAGGTCAACGCTTCTGCCCAAAGCCGCCAGAGAGCGCAGGCGCTCCTCAAGCTCCACCAAGCCGCGCAGTTTCTCCAAGAACCACCGATCGATGTTGGTAAGCTGCTGTATCTCGCTCACCATCATGCCGCGGCGCAGTGCCTCGAAGATAACGAACAAGCGCTCATCTGTGGCCTCTCGAAGCCCCTCTTCAATTTGCATATCCGTCCAAAGGTTAATCCCCTTCAACCGGAGGCCGTGAACGCCTATTTCGAGAGACCTTATCGCCTTCATCAAGGCCGCTTCAAAAGTGCGGTCGATGGCCATAACCTCTCCGGTGGCCTTCATCTGAGTACCGACGGTGCGGTCGCCGAAAGCAAACTTATCAAACGGCCAGCGCGGGATCTTCACCACCACGTAATCCAAAGCCGGCTCGAAAGCCGCTACCGTTTTACCAGTAACCGCATTCGGAATTTCATCTAGGTGCAGGCCCATCGCGATTTTAGCGGCTACTCGAGCGATGGGATAACCGGTTGCCTTGGATGCCAAAGCGGAAGACCGACTGACCCTCGGATTTACCTCTATAACATAATACTCAAAACCCTTGGGATTAAGAGCAAACTGAATATTACAGCCGCCTTCTATCTTCAACGCGCGGATTATCTTCAGGCTGGCACTGCG
Organism: Armatimonadota bacterium; assembly: GCA_049969055.1. Classification (GTDB taxonomy): domain Bacteria; phylum Armatimonadota; class DTGP01; order DTGP01; family JBMFPP01; genus JBMFPP01. The sequence goes on from JBMFPP010000055.1 coordinate 1,833, forward strand.
CAGCATCTGGTATTCCTTATCGGAAAGAGTTTGGCTTGGAGCAACTACAATGGAATCGCCCGTGTGGATGCCCATTGGGTCGAAGTTCTCCATACAGCAAACGGTGATGCAGGAATCCGCCGCATCGCGCATTACTTCGAACTCGATCTCCTTCCACCCCAAAAGACACCGCTCCACAAGCACCTGATGGCGCATAGATGCTTGAAGGCCTCGCTTTCCGATCTCAAAAAGCTCCTCAGGGGTATGGGCAATGCCGCCGCCGGTGCCGCCCAAAGTGTAAGCGGGGCGAATTATAAGCGGGAAATTCCCCAAAGCCGCAATATCGCGAAGCTCCTCCTCCTTTTCCACAATCCAGCTTTCCGGAACCGGCTCACCGATGCTGCGCATTAACTCGCGAAACGCTTCTCGGTCCTCCGCACAGCGAATTGCCTCCAACGGAGTGCCCAGCAACCGCACACCCAAACGCTCAAGCATGCCTGTGGCAGCAACCTGAGTGGCCAAATTCAGCCCTGTTTGGCCGGCCAGGGTGGCAAGCAAACCATCCGGCCGCTCACGCTCCAGAACATAG
>JBMFPP010000055.1:2410-10329 GCA_049969055.1 Armatimonadota bacterium
GCGTAAGCGGCTCTATGTAAACCCGGTCCGCAATTTCTGTGTCGGTCATAATCGTTGCCGGATTGGAGTTGATCAAAACCACCTGGCACCCTTCCTCGTGCAGAGCTTTGCAGGCCTGGGTCCCAGAGTAGTCAAACTCCGCGGCCTGACCGATCACAATGGGACCGGAACCTATCACCATTACTTTGTGTATATCTGGATGTCTCGGCATACGGCTCCTTTTCCTCTAAATCATGCTTACAAATTCGTAGAACATCCCATCGCTGTCTCTTGGACCAGGGCTAGCCTCTGGATGGAACTGTGTGGTGATTATTCTGTAGTCCTCGTGGCGGAACCCTTCAAGCGTTCCATCGTTGCAGTTCACATGACTTACCACCGCCCCGGATTTCTCCAAACCCTCAGGCGACAAGGCGTATCCGTGATTCTGAGTGGTGATAGTAACACGTCCGGTGGCAAGCTCTCTAACGGGATGGTTGGAACCCCGATGCCCAAACTTAAGCTTGTAAGTGAACCCGCCGAGCACGGTCCCCAAAACCTGGTGGCCAAGGCATATGCCCATAATTGGCACCTTGCCTATAAGCTTTTTGGCAGTCTCCATGACGTAAGACAACAGCTCCGGATTGCCGGGCCCCGGCGACAAAACCACCCCATGGGGATTTGGCTCCAGTATCTGCTCCGCCGACGCATGACAAGGGTATATATATGCTGTGCAACCAAGCGCGGTAAGCCTTCTAACTATATTACGCTTAAGACCCAGGTCCAAAACGGACACACGCTTCCCCGCCGCCGGACCGTCAGCAGAACCTTTCACAACATGCGGCGCCTTGGAAGTTACCTTTGTAACAAAATCAACCTCACCGTAGTTCGGTGTGTTGCGAACCAAATCCAGCAGGTCCCTTTCGTTGAGATCAGTGGATATACCGCCCATCATCACGCCGAGCACACGCAGATGCCGCGTAAGGGCACGAGTATCCACCTCTGCTATCCCCACCACTCCGTTGCGCAGTAAAAAGTCGGCCAAAGATTCCTTTGACCTCCAATTGCTGGGTGTTGGACAGAGCTCGCGAATGACAACCCCTTCCACATGAACCCGGTCCGACTCGAAATCCTCATCCGTAGTTCCGTAGTTGCCTATAAGCGGATAGGTGAAAACCAGTATCTGGCCTGCGAAAGAGGGATCTGTTACAGCCTCTTGGTACCCGGTCATCGAAGTGGTGAACACCACTTCGCCAACCGTGGTACCCGGGCGCCCAATCGCCTGACCTTTCAAAGTTGTACCATCGGCCAAAACCAAAACTGCGCTCATTTGTCTCCTCGATCCAATGCGTTGTAAACCACGCGGCCGCCCACAATCGTAAGCACCGGCGCCCCTTTAACCCTGCGGCCGTGGAACGGGGTGTTTTTGCCCCTGGAAACAAGTTTGGACCTATCCACCACCCACTCCCTAGAGGTGTCTAACACGGCCACATCTGCGGCGGCGCCGGCTTTCAAAGTGCCCCCAGAAAGCTTGAAGATTTTAGCGGGCGCGCACGTTAGGCACTCCACCGCGCGGGTAAGCGGAAGCACTCCGGTTTGGACGAGCTCTGTGAAGGTTAAAGCCAAAGCCGTTTCAAACCCCACCATACCAAAAGGAGCAAGCGGATACTCCACGTCTTTTTCCTCGGCGGCGTGGGGAGCATGGTCGGTAGCTATGCAGTCGATGGTGCCGTCGGCAAGGCCGCGCTTCACAGCATCCACATCCGCCGCGGTGCGCAGCGGTGGGTTGACCTTGGTGGATGTATCATAGCCGGAATCAGCCACAGCCTCGTCCGTAAGGGTAAAATGATGCGGGCATGCTTCTGCAGACACGGAAATACCCGCTTCCTTCGCCCACCTGATAAGCTCCACCGAGAAAGCCGTGCTTACATGGGCAACGTGCAGGTGAGCACCGGTAAGGCGGGCCAACAGCAGGTTGCGCGCCAAAGCCGCCTCCTCCGCCACCGCCGGCATACCCTTGAGGCCAAGCCGCGTTGAAACCTCGCCTTCGTTCATGCACCCCCCTTTAGTCAGTGAGGTGTCCTCGCAGTGGGCTACAAACGGAACACCCAACATCCTACAGTACTCCATAACGCGGCGGAGGGTCTCCGCCCGCTGAATTGGGAAGGCGTCATCGCTTACGGCCACCGCACCGGCCTCAACCAAATCCGCCATCTCCGAAAGCCGCTCGTCGCCCATGCCAACGGTTCCGGCGGCTATCGGCAGTACCCGAGCGCCGGGGGCATTCTTGGCGCGCTCGAGCACCAATGACACCACCGCCGCGCTGTCTATGGGCGGCTCGGTGTTGGGCATGCAAAGCACCGTTGTAAAGCCGCCAGCCGCCGCACTGGCACTTCCGGTGGCAATGGTTTCCTTATGTTCCTGTCCGGGCTCGCGCAGGTGGCAGTGCACATCGATGAGGCCCGGCATAACAACGTGAGACCCGCTGAGCTCGATCACCTCTGCCCGAGGCTGTGAAGCAGTGCCGATGCTGCCGGGCACCACCCGTTCGATTCTCCCGTTTTCAACCACAAGGTCGCCCACGACATCCAAACCCTGCGATGGATCTATAATGCGACCCCCTCTAAGGATTAACTGCATTTGCCAGCACCCTCACATGTGTTCACACACTTATCCAAATGAGGTTCAAACCGCCTCACTCCTTGCCCCCGTCAGCTCCGCCCAGAAGCAGGTACAAAAGCGCCATACGAAGCGCCACACCGTTAGCCACCTGTTCGGTAACCACGCAGTATCCGGCATCTGCCACCTCGGGCGATATCTCCACCCCGCGGTTCATCGGACCCGGGTGCATAACCACAACGTCCGCAGGTGTTAGTTTGGCCAAACGCTCCGGCGTGATGCCGTACAAACGCGTGTACTCCCGCAGAGACGGCAGTAAACCGCTCTCCATGCGCTCCCTCTGAATGCGCAGTACGTAAACCACATCGGCCCCTTCCAAAGCCGGCTCCAAGCGGTCGTACACCTCGGCGCCGGTGGCCTCCAACCCCGGCGGTATCAGTGTTGGCGGCCCAACCAAGCGCACCAAAGCGCCCATTTTGGTAAACCCCCAGATGTTGGACCGCGCAACCCTGGAGTGGGCTATATCCCCAACAATGGTGACCTTAAGACCGCTCAGCCGGCCCTTCACGGCGCGAAGAGTAAGCAAATCCAGCAGGCCCTGCGTGGGATGCTCGTGCATTCCGTCTCCGGCGTTTATCACCGGTACATTCACAATCTTGCTTGCGAACAGCGGTGCACCAGAACACTGATGCCTTATAACGAACAGGTCGGTTCCCATGGCCTGCAGTGTAAGCAGTGTATCCCGGAAAGATTCGCCTTTAACCACACTGCTGGTAGAGGGCGTGATGCTTATGGTATCCGCCGAAAGGATCTTCGCCGCAAGCTCAAACGAACTGCGCGTGCGAGTACTCGGCTCGTAAAAAAGGATGCATATGGTGCGACCCCGCAGGGCCGGCACCTTCTTAATGGGCCGAGACAAAATCTCTTTCATAGAGTCGGCGGTATCCAGCACAAACTGGATCTCCTCCGGCGCCATATCTTCCAAGCCAAGAATGTGGCGTCTCTGCAGCATTTTGTCACACCCTATTCGGCTTACGAATGATGACGGCATCCTCGCCGTCCAGCTCCTTCAAGCGCACCACAACCTCCTCAGACCGAGCTGTGGGGAGGTTCTTGCCAACATAATCCGGCCTTATTGGCAGTTCGCGGTGGCCGCGGTCAACAAGCACGGCAAGCTGGATAACCGCCGGACGTCCAAGGTCCATAACAGCATCCATGGCGGCCCGGATGGTGCGGCCGGTGTAAAAAACCTCGTCAACAAGCACTATGCGCATATCGTTAACGTCGAAGGGAATTTCGGTGGTGCCAACCACAGGCTGGCGCGTATGCAGGTCATCCCGGTACATGGAGATGTCCAGGGCGCCAACGGGAACAACGCATCCCTCAAACTGGCCTATGAGCTTCGCCAAACGCTCGGCCAGTGGAACGCCGCGCGTCCTTATGCCTATAAGCGCCAACCGCTCCACGCCCTTGTTCTTCTCGATAATCTCGTGGGCAATGCGGGTTACGGCTCTGCGTATCTCGTTTTCATCCATTGCGCGCGCTTCGTGTGCCACCACCCAATCCCCCTTAGACAACAAAAAACCTTCCCACCCTTGAGGCGAGAAGGTTTTATACCGCTTTAAAGGAAAAGTTCCCTATCAAGCCGTTTGACAACCCTTGTCAGCCTCACAGGGCTAACTTAAAGGATCTCCAGATTGTAAACAAACCGCAGCCGCAGGGGACTGCAGTCTGATAGCAGTATAACGGACAAAGTGCCCCATGTCAATCCCAACCCCTGCGACAATTGAAATCTCGGCTCCTCGGAAAAAGCATGTGCACACCTTTAGAACCGAAGAAGCCCAAACCCGCCGTCGCCAAGAAAGCCTGGCCTGAATTTTTTGCTGTGCCTGCACAATCCAAACCCTGTTTGGCACATTAAATGCCAACAACCCTCTCAGGAGCGGGAGCCGGCGACACAAAAAGAAGAGCCGATCCACATCTGCAAAACCGGCATCCCGCGTTTGGGGGTTCGAATCCCCACTCGAGCCCCCACCCCAAACAAAAAACAACTCTCACAGCACTGGGCCCACCACCCAAGGAGCAAACTCTTCCTCACCCAAATCCTGAAGCTCGCTTTTGGTGCGCTTTCCACTCGCCACAGCCAGAACCTCCTCGAAAATGTGCAGTGCAACGTCCTGCATCGGAACACCGCTTAATATCACGCCGGCATCCACATCCATGTCATCTTTCATCGCCTCGTACAGGTGCGTGTTGCTTGCTATCTTGATGCACGGAGCCGGCTTAAACCCCAAGCACGATCCGCGCCCCGTAGTGAAAGCCACCACACTGCACCCTCCGGCAACCATCCCTGTCACAGACACGGGATCGAAGCCCGGGGTATCCATAAAACACAGTCCCGAATGGCGTATTCGCTCGGCGTAATCGTAAACTGCCACCAGCGGCGTGCTTCCGCCCTTGGTAACGGCCCCAAGCGATTTCTCGTATATGGTGGTTATACCGCCCTCCTTATTTCCTGGAGAAGGATTGTTATCTATCTCCGCGCCCAAAGCCGAGGTGTACCGCTTCCACCATTCAATTAGCCCCAAAAGCTTCTCTGCCACCTCGCGCGAAACCGCCCGGCGAACCAACAGATGCTCGGCGCCGTATATCTCGGTGGTTTCGCCCAAAACCCAGGTGCCGCCGCAGCGCACCAGCTCATCCCCAGCCATGCCCAAAGCAGGATTAGCCGTAATTCCAGAGTACGCATCACTGCCGCCGCAGTTGGTTGCAACCACCAGGCCAGATGCCTGCACTGACGTTCGCTTAAAGCCGTCTGCGTACTCCAGAAGCTTTATGCCCTCCCTCACGCTGCGCTCAATAGTCTTCTGCACGCCTCCGCACTCCTGAATATTAAGAACCAACACTTCTCCAGGGCGCCGGAAAGAGCTAACCGGCGCAAGCCCCGCACTTCGGCACAGCGCCGCGGCCTCGTTCACCTCACAGCCAAGACCAACCAGCACAGCGGCCGCCACATTCGGATGCGCAATGAAGCCCGCCAAAACCCTCTGCAGAATGCGGTGGTCGGTTCCATTGACAGCGGTGCCGCAGCCGCCCTTGTGCGTTACAGCAAACACGCCGTCCACATTGGTAAACCGACCAACAGCTTCCTCTTTCAAACGCTGAACAACCGCCCTTACCGCGCCGGCACTGCAGTTAACCGTTGAAACAACCGCAACGTAGTTCCGCGTGCCAACCCGCCCGTCCGGCCTCACAAAACCAAGAAAGGTGCGCTCCTCCTGCGGCCGCAAGGGTTCAGTGCGCTGTGCAGTACCGGCTTCCGCTCTGTGTTCACTCGCAGACTCCAAACGTCCGGCCTCCAGATTGTGCGTGTGCACCCATTCGCCGGCCCGTATCGAACGCACGGCAAATCCAATGATATGACCGTATTTGCGAACTGGAGCGCCTTCCTTCACATCCCGAAGAGCAACCTTGTGCCCGGGCGGTACATCCTGAAGCACGCACAGCTCTTCGCCCCGATGCACCAACACTGCGCCTGCCTCGAGCCTCTGCTTGGCAACGGCTACATCATCCTCTTCGCGCAAAAGTATGGCTTTTTCTCCCAAGGGATAATACATTAAACAACCGCTCCTCAGCACCCGAACCAGCTTAGCAAATAGCATTTTCCGCCAAAGAGAGCTCTTTTCCTATGCCGCGCACCTTGGGCGCACCCACGGCGGGCTTTTGGAACTTGCCGCAAACCGCGCAGTGCCACGGAGTGGTTAATGCGCACCGCAGAGTGCCGATAATATAGCGGGCTCTAACAAGTCGGCAAGGCTAAAAACTACCAACGGACTGCCGAGAATTCGAAAGAGTTCTCTTCCCGGGAGGCAAAACATGGGAAAATGCCGATTCTGCGGCAGAGATGCAGGCTTTCTTCGCAGGGAGCACATGGAATGCAGGCAGGCACACGATGAAGGTTCGGCACGCATTCTCGATATCGCCGCCAAAGCGGCCGCTTCTCGGTCTGACCTGGCCGAAATCCAAAAGACGATCAAGGACGTGGCTTCCAAATCCTACATAGACGATCAATCTCTCAGAGACCTGCTGGTAAAGGCCTGGGAAACCGCGGTTCTGCGGGTACTTGACGATAATATCCTCTCCGAAGACGAAGAACACGCGCTTGTCGCCTTCAAAAACTGGTTTTCCCTGCCCACCAGCCTCCTCGACAAAAACGGCGCCCACGCAAAAGTGGCCAAAGCCGCCGTTATCAGAGATGTTCTCAACGGAGAGATCCCCCAGCGCGTAAAAATCGAAGGGATACTGCCTTTCAACCTGCAAAAGGGCGAGGTGCTTGTATGGCTTTTCAACAACGTCTCTTACTACGAACCGAGGACGAAAACCACCTACTCCGGCGGCTACAGCGGCGCAAGCTTCAGAATTATGAGGGGCGTATACTACCACATAGGCGGCTTCAGAGGCAACCCAGTTACCACAACCGAGATTGTCCACATCGATACCGGCTTTTTGGGTGTTACCAACAAGCACATATACTTTACTGGAAGCGCCAAATCGTTCAGAGTCCGATATGACAAAATCGTATCTTTCACCCCCTACAGCGACGGCATCGGCATCCAGCGGGATGCTCAATCCGCAAAACCCCAAATTTTTGTTACCGGAGACGGCTGGTTTACTTACAACCTTATCACAAACCTTGCGCGTTTGATGGCGGCTTAACCACCGTCCACAACCACCCGCCAAAACACCGAAGCCGCGTTCAACAGCGTGTACAGGGTATCGAAAACCACCGGGTTCCTGCACCAATCATGGCTCTTCTCAGAAGATGGTGTTGAGGGCAGTACTCTTGCCCTCGCCATCGTTCCATCCCGATTTCGGAAGAAGGGAGGCCAAATCCCCCTTCTCCCTTCAAGAACGGGGGAGGGAAGTCGGGGGATAAGGCAGGCATTTTCACGGTACCCACCGGTACTTTTGGCAGAGCTTTGAAAAGCCCCAGCACCAACTGCGTCCGCTCTGCAAACTGTGCTCAGAAATTAAACTGATCTATGTTTTCCTTTGTAAAGCGCATCGGCGGACCGAGAAGCACCTCGTCGCCCTTCACCTGCTTCACTCCCAGCCTTCCTGCCTTGATGGATGTAACCCCCGGCTTCAAAGTCCCGTCGTAAAGCGCCTTCGCAGCGTAAACGGTAAGGTATCCTAAATCCACGGCGTTCCACAGAACAACCGTCTTCACAACGCCTTCCTTAACATAAGTGCGCATGCTTGCCGGCGTAGATAAACCCGTCACGGCCACCTTGCCGCTGAGGCCCATCTGCTTTACTGCCTCT
>JBMFPP010000056.1:0-5659 GCA_049969055.1 Armatimonadota bacterium
AGCTCGTTTTGCGCATGACGGTTCTGAAGGTGAACCCAGACTCCACGTACCAGATCGAAGCGCGAATTTCAGACCCGAAGGTCACCGCTAACGGCCAAGAGCTTCAGCTTACAAACCCCGAGGTTCCGCCTATTGTGATGACGGTTACGCGCACTGGCACAGTAAAAGAGATACGCGGGCTTGAGGGCCTCGGCGGTGGAGCGGTTGTTCCGGGATTGGACCCCACCAGCTTCAGCAACCTTATGACGAGCATGGCCATATTCCCTGAGAAACCGCTGAAGGTGAACGATACCTGGAGCTACACCGTACCGGTTGCCATATTTGGAAACAGCAAGGCGGTAGCCACCGCGAAATGCCGGCTTATATCAGTTGAAACAGACAAAAACGGTGTCCCTGTGGCGAAGGTTAATACCTTCGTTACTGTGCCTCTGGACGTTACCCTCCCTCCACCGGATAACACCACCGTTAAGGGCACACAGACCGGTCAGGTGAACACGGTGTTTGCGCGGGAGTCTGGTATGCCGCTGGATGCAAACGGCAGTATGAACATGAAGATGCGGATAACCGTGCCTGCAAACACGGGGCCGGATGGTAAGCCAACTGGGAAGCCCGTAAGCGTGGATATGGATTTGAAAATGCAGATGAAAATGTCTTTGGCTCCCGAGCTTAAACAGGCAAAGCCGACTCAACCCGCTCCTTCGGCCTCGACGGAGGCGCTCGACAAGCAAACGAAGCCTTCTCCTGGGAGTTAAGCCGTGTGTTCGCAACAGATGGGTTTGCCGGTGGCTGATTTGAGGGTACAAGTGAAAAGAGGGGTGATTTAAGTGAGTGAACAACATGCATCGCGCATCCGCAAGAACATCGAGGATTACAAAGATCCTTACATCCCCAAAGCGGACGGGGGAGTCGGCCAGTGCAAAGAATGCGGAGCAATTCACCACAGCCACCGTTGGTATCTTCCCGAGTCACTTCCGCGCGATTTCCTCAAAGGAAAAGAGGTTCATTCCGTTGTGTGCCCAGCATGCCGCAAGATTGCAGACGGAATGCCTGGCGGCGTGCTTCGGCTGTCTGGGGAGTTCTTGGAACAGCATCGAGAGGATATACTTCGGCTTATTCGCAACGAAGAAAGTGCAGCGCGGCTGGATAATCCTCTAGAGAGAATAATGTCGATTGAAGAAGACGGCGGCGCAACCGTGATTCATACAACCAACGAGAAGCTAGCCCAGAGGTTGGGAAAGGCAGTTTACAAAGCTTACAGCGGAAAGCTGGACTACAAGTGGTCTGAAGACACTAAACTTGCCAGGGTTACCTGGTACAGGGAGTAATAAAAGGGTTCAACTGCGCTGGTCGAAGCGCACTGTCCAAAGGCTTTAAAGGGCCTTGATGGAATTTTGAACTCGGCAGGGAGGCAGAAGGGGATAAGTGTGTCTGTTTGCCCGCTGCTTTTTGAAGGAGGTTGAAGAAGACAAATGAGCGAAAAAACCACCCAAGAAGAGGGACCCCGAACCATGGCGGATTTAGCCGAGCTCCTGGCGCGTCCATTTCTGTTTGCTCTTGGTGTTATGGCGCTTACCGGAGATAAACTGCGGCAGTTCATTGATCAGGCTGTTGCGCGCGGCGAAATCTCCACCGAAGAGGGAAGATCGCTGTGGAACAAACTCTCTGAAAGGATAGAGGAGGAAAAGAGGAACCTGGAGTCGCGTATCTTCGAACAGGTCAGAAATTCGCTGCAAGGTGCCGGATTGGCCACCAAGAGCGATTTCGAACTGCTGAGAGCACGCATTGACGCTTTGGAAAGCAGGCTGGCGCGGTTGGAGTCCCAGAGCGGCGGAGAACCGATAGCCGGCCAAGATGTGTGAGGGAACATTTCAGAACGCCAGCCTTTGGAAGCGGCGCGTTTTGGTGTGGATGTTCCTTGTTTTTGTCCTCTCTGCAACAAGAAGTTTTGACAAACAAACAGTGATTGATTGTCAAAACTTCTTGCGGAGTATTGGGACCGCCTGATCCGGCGCCGTTAGTAGTGTTGGAATTGCGAAGTCGAAAGAAGCACAACTTCTCCTTCCCCGACGGTAACAGTCACCACTACAGGAGAAGCCTCTATGCTTCCAGCGGTTTGCAACTGCCAGAGCAGTTTGCCGCTGAGGTCGATTGCGTAAAGGCGCCCATCGACGGATCCGAAATACACCGCATTGTTCGGGCCGACTGCCGGCGACGAGCGGATTGGCCCGTTTGCTTTGAATTTGAGATGGACGGCGCCGTCTTCGTCCACGCAGTATAGATGCTCGTCCTCCGAGCCAAAGCAGATAAGCCCGTTTGCCAGTAGCTTTGGTGTGGAGCGTATCGGAGCAGAAATACGTATCCCGCGCCTTGCATTGCCATCCGGATCAACAATGTATAGGTTTCCGTCGTCTGAGCCGAAGTACACGGTGCCGCAGGGACTTACAACCGGAGACGATCTCACAGGACCGCCGGTTTTCACCGACCACAAGACGGCACCATGCGGCGCAACGGCGTACATGCAGCCGTCATCCGAACCGAAGTAAGCGGTGCCGTCTGCCCCAAATGCTGGGGTTGTTCTCACTGGACCGCCGCTTTTCACCCTGAAGCTGGTGCTTCCATCAAAGCGGATGGCTCGGAAACCACCGTCTTCCGACCCGACGAATATGGTTCCGTCCCCCCTGAAATTCGGTCCGCAGAACACCCGCCCGCCCACCAGATATCTCCACCGCGGGTTTCCATCTGGGTTAAGTGCGTAAATGTGTCCGCTCCAAGAACCCGCGTAGATTGTACCATTGGGCATGCACAATGGAGCCGCAACCAAAGGGCCGTCTGCGGCAAAGCTCCAAAGCATCGAGCCGTCGTTGCTGAGGCAGTACAAGTTTCCATCGAACGAGCAAAGGTACAGCTCTCCGCGGGAACCCGCCGCGCAGGATGAGTGGATTCTGCCTCCGGTGGTGAACTTCCATCTCACGCTTCCGTCTGGCGCCGCGCTGTAAAGGTTTCCGTCGAAAGAACCCACGAGGATTTGAGTAATAATCTTCACCTCCGGTTGGTTGGCGGCGGCCCAAGAATGGGTTCGGTGAACCCACTTCAAGCACCCCTCGCTCGTTATGGCGTGCATATGCCCGTCGAACGAGCCAACATAGATCGTGCCGTCCGGCCCCACGGCGGGCGCGGCGACTATTCTACCGCCGGTTTTGTAAGCCCAAAGCCTTTCGCCGTTTCGGGTAACGGCATACAAGTGCGCATCTGTGGAGCCGAAGTACAAAATTCCGTCTTCGCTGAGCACCGGAGAAGATTGTATTGGGCCGCGTGTACGGATGACCCAATGCAGTTTGCCGTTGGGAGAGACAGCGTACAAACAGCAGTCCCACGAGCCTACGTAAACAGTGCCGTCCGGTCCCAGCACGGGCGCCGAAGATATCCAGTTTTTCGTCAGGAAGCGCCAAAGAAGAGAGCCTCGGCGATCTAAAGCGTAAAGGTAACCGTCGTCGGAACCGAAGTAGATGCAACCGTTGGGTCCGGCCACAGGCGACGATCTTATCTTTCCCCCGGCTTTGAAAACCCACTTGATGTTGGATGCTTCTAGGGCGTAGAGGCAGCCGTCGTCGGAACCTATGTAAACAACCCCACTCGGCTCAATCTCAGGCGAAGAATGCACCTGGCCGCCGGTGCGGAACCTCCAAATACATTCGCCGGCTGGCGAAACGGCGTAAAGGTAGTGGTCGTTGGAACCAAAGTAAACCGTGCCGTCCGGTCCAACCTTGGGCGAAGAGCGCACCCAACCGCCCGTTTGAAAGCGCCAAAGTATGGTTCCGTCCGGCGCAAGTTTGTAGAGACAGCCGTCAAGAGAGCCGAAGAAGATAGAACCATCTTTCGCCACCACAGGAGAAGAGCACACCTGCCCATCGGTGCGGCACCGCCAAACAAGTTTACCATCAGGAGTTAAAGCGTAGAGGTAATTATCGTCCGACCCGAAGTAAACGGTACCATCTGGTCCAACTGTTGGAGCTGAAGCAATTCTCCCTCCGGCTTGGAACCGCCAGCGCAAAGCGGCTTCCGAGCCCAAAGCAATCCCTCCTCTCGGCCGAATTTAGTTGTGCAGGGAAAGCTAACCGCTTTTGTATTCGGCGCTAACAGCCAGAACTTAAGATGCATACTTTGCGTGAAAAAGGATGCTGGCGCAAGCTTGCCGAATTGTTACGTTAGGATTGGTTAAAATTTTTGTGATTTGCATCACAAAAACCGCCTTGCGGCATTGTTTGGCTCCAGACGATTGTGATAAAATTTACATGGTTTGCCTTTTAAAAGCTGTAATACCGACCCAAAAGCAAAACACAAACCAAACGCAGCTAGGATACATCCGGTTGCATATTGAACTGAGAAGCAGAAGATGTTGCAGTCTTACCTTCCTGTGTTAATTCTTTTCGTGGTAGCCGCTGGGCTGGCGGCGGCGATGCTTGTGCTTTCTGCACTGCTTGGGCCTCGCAAACCCTCGCCGCAGAAAATGCTTCCGTACGAGTGCGGAATCGTTCCGGTTGAGGATGCGCGCAAGAGCGTTTGGGTGAGGTTTTATCTTATCGCGATGCTGTTCATTTTGTTCGACATGGAGATTGTCTTCATGTACCCTTGGGCCGTTGTGTATCGACAGTTGTCCCTTTTCGGGTTGGCCGAGATGGCCGTTTTTGTGGGGATACTGGTAGTCGGCTATTTATACGCTTGGAAAAAGGGAGCATTGGAATGGGATTAGAGGAACAGCTGGGCAACAACGTTTTGACAACCACTTTGGAGCGCATGGTTAACTGGGCGCGCAAGTCCTCTATATGGCCGGTGACGTTCGGGCTTGCTTGCTGCGCGATCGAGATGATGTCAACAGCGGCTCCAAAGTTCGACATAGCGAGATTCGGCGCGGAGGTTTTCCGCGCTTCTCCACGGCAGGCGGACCTAATGATAGTGGCCGGCCGGGTAAGCCGCAAGATGGCGCCGGTGCTTCGCCAGATATACGACCAGATGTCAGAACCGAAATGGGTTATATCTATGGGAGCGTGCGCAACTTCCAGCGGTGTTTACAGCAACTATGCCTTGGTGCACGGAGTGGACCAGATAGTGCCAGTTGACATTTACATCCCAGGGTGCCCACCCCGCCCGGAGCAGGTTATTCAGGCGATTATGGGGCTTCAGAAAAAGATCGAACGCAATCCTTTGAACCCCCGGCAGGCCGATGTGTAACCGCGGTTTGACCTCGGTTGGCTCGGAACTTTCCTTTTCGGAATAAATATTTCACGATGTTCGCTTTGGAGGAGGCGTTTTGACAGAGCTGACACCGGATCTGTTAAAGGAACTTTTTCCAGAAGCATTGATATCGGCTCGCGTATTTCGAGGAGAATTAACCGCCGTTGTAAGGCGAGAGCACCTTCTGGATGCGGCAAAAGCTCTTAGAGACCATCCGGATTGGCGCTTCAATTTCCTCTCGGACTTGACGGCAGTGGATCATATGCCCCGCCGCCCAAGGTTCGACGTGGTGTATCACCTGTGCAGTGTGCCTTCGGGGCGACGCCTGCGCCTAAAAGTTCAGGTTGATGAAGAAGACCCAGTGGTTCCCTCGGTTACCGATGTATGGCCCGGGGCAGATTGGTACGAGCGCGAGGTTTTCGATTTA
>JBMFPP010000056.1:5669-10248 GCA_049969055.1 Armatimonadota bacterium
TATTCGGCATCAAGTTTGAGGGGCATCCGAATCTGACCAGAATTCTCCTGCCCGATGACTTCGAGGGTCATCCTCTGCGAAGGGACCACCCGGTTGGCAAGTCGAAAATTCCATTCTGAAGCACCGGAAATGAACGAAGCAACTTTCAACTACTCTTTAACGCCTGCTGAAGGGGGTAAGAGAGAAGGCACTACCGAAACCATGGTGCTCAATATGGGTCCACAGCACCCGAGCACCCACGGAGTTCTGCGCCTTATCCTAGAGCTGGACGGGGAGACAGTGGTTAAATGCACCCCTGTCATCGGCTATCTGCACACCGGCATAGAGAAGAGCTGTGAAGACAAAACGTACCACAAGGTAATACCGCTGACGGACCGGATAGACTACCTGGCCCCGATGTCCAACAACCTGGCGTACGTGCTGGCGGTTGAGAAGCTTTTGGAGCTGGAGGTGCCGCCGCGGGCGCAGTGGCTGCGGGTGCTTTTGGCGGAAGTTACGCGAATAGGCAGTCACCTGGTGTGGTTGGGCACTCATGTAATGGATATAGGCGCTCAGACGGTGTTCCTTTGGGCGTTCCGCGAACGCGAAATGGTTACGGACATCTACGAGATGGTGTCCGGCGTGAGGATGATGTCTTCTTTCTTCCGAATAGGTGGGCTTGCGGCGGATGTACCGCCGGAGTTCGAAAGCACCATTAGGAGCTTCCTTGAGGTTATGCCCCGCCGCTTGGACGATTATGAAGAGCTTTTGAACAACAACGAAATCTTCCTCCAGAGAACCAAGGGCGTGGGCATTATAAGCGCCGAGGACGGAATTGCTCTCAGTTTAAGCGGGCCCAGCCTGCGTGGAAGCGGCGTGGCTTACGATATTCGTAAGGCGGCTCCTTACAGCGGGTACGAGCAGTTCGACTTCGAGATACCAACAGGCACGGTAGGAGATGTGTACGACCGGTATATGGTGCGCTTGAAAGAGATGCGGCAGAGCCTGCGCATAATTCAACAAGCTCTGGATGGTCTGCCTGGCGGCCGCGTGATGGCAAAAGCCCCTCCTTATACCCCTCCGGATAAGGAAGCAATCCACACCAATATGGAGGAGCTGATCTACCACTTCAAATTCTTCACAGAGGGATTCCGCGCACCCGCCGGCGAGGTTTACCAAGCCGTTGAGGGGCCAAGAGGAGAATTCGGATGCTACCTGGTGAGCGACGGAACAAATAAGCCTAGGAGGGTACACTTTAGGGGTTCGTCATTTGCAAATCTTCAGTCGCTTCCTAAGATGGTAGAAGGCAGATTGGTGGCTGATGTAATTGCGGCAATCGGCAGTATAGATATTGTATTGGGCGACGTTGATAGATAAAAAGCAGAGCTTCATGTCGCTTTGGCAGTTAGTTGGAATCTTTCGGTGAACAAATGCTTCTCTCGGAACAAACCTACAGCGAATGTGCGAAAATAATAAGCCGCTACCCCGATAAGCGGTGCGCAATTATTCCCGTTCTTTGGGTTATACAGCGAGAGTGCGGCTACATAAGCGAAGAGGCAATGATCGAAGCCGCGCGCATTCTCGGCATCCGGCCGGTGGAGGTGATGGATGTGGTGAGCTTCTACACCATGTTCTACTCCACCAAGCCCGGGCGCCACGTGATAGCCGTGTGCCAAACCCTTTCGTGCGCGCTGGTTGGAGCTAGAAGGATTCTAGAGCATCTGCAGAATAAACTTGGGGTGAAGCCCGGCGAAACCACGCCGGACGGAATGTTCACCCTGGAGGCAGTTGAATGCCTCGGTGCATGCGCCGATGCTCCCGTCGTGGCGGTTGATTGGTACTACTACTACCGTATGACCGAAGAGAAAGTCGATCGCTTGATCGAGAGTTTGAAGAAAGGCGAAGAGCCCCAGCAGGAGCGGAGGGACTTCAGGCTGTGGTTAGCTCCAAAAGCTCAAACCGCGGAGCATGAAAGCTCAGATTAGGTTGGGGCCTCTAACCTCTCAATGCAGATTCGCACAAAGTTTCACCGGATTGGGAGTGGTAAATCGAAGATGGATGAAAAGGCGGTGCCCCAGATGGGGCCGCGGATATACAAATACATAGCCCATCCGAACCAGCATCGGATCGAAACATATTTGGAACACGGAGGGTACCAAGCCCTCCGTAAGGCGCTGAGCATGCCGCGCGAAGAGCTTGTTGCTTGGGTCAACGAGGCCAACATACGCGGCCGAGGCGGCGCCGGATTTCCACTGGGGCGGAAGTGGGGGACCATCCCCAAAGGCGCAACCACCATCTATCTGGCCTGCAACGCCGATGAAAGCGAGCCCGGAACCTGCAAGGACCGCGAGATCCTTGAAAATGACCCGCACCAGCTTATCGAAGCGATGGCGATTTACGCCTACGCGGTGGGAATTCGCCAGGCTTACATCTACATACGTGGGGAATTCAGGCTTGCCGCGGAGCGCCTGGAATCAGCCGTTCGTGAGGCGATGGAACACGGTTTCCTTGGACGCAACATCCTCGGCCGCGAGGATTTCAACCTGGATATCTGGGTGCACCGAGGGGCCGGGGCTTACATATGCGGCGAGGAAACAGCGCTGATCGAATCTCTTGAAGGCAAACGCGGTCAGCCGCGCCTGCGTCCACCCTACTACCCTACGGTAATGGGCCTGCTGAACCGTCCAACACCGGTGAACAACGTGGAAACCATAGTGAACTTAGTACACCTAGTGAACCTTGGTGTGGATGCATACAAGTCGGTTGGAACGCCAACAAGCCCGGGCACCAAACTGTATCCGGTGAGCGGGCATGTGAAGCGCCCCGGGGTTTACGAAGCGCCTTTTTCGGTAACCCTACGCCAGCTTATCTATGATTACGCTGGCGGCATCCGCAACGGAAACAAATTGAAAGCGGTAATCCCGGGCGGGGCTTCGGTGCGCTGGCTCACAGAGAAGGACCTGGATGTGGTTATGGATTTCGACTCCGTGAGGGCTGTGGGATCCGATTTGGGTTCCGCCGGAATTATGGTGATGGATGAAACAGTGTGCGCCGTGGATGCGGCGCTGAACCTGGTTCACTTTTTTGCGCACGAGAGCTGTGGAAAATGCACGCCCTGCCGCGAGGGAACTAGGTGGATGGAGCAGATCCTCTGGCGCATTCAGCACGGCGAAGGCCGACCCGGTGATATTGAACTGCTGGAGGATGTGGCCGGAAATATCGGTGGAAAGAGCTTCTGCCTGCTTGGAGATTCATCGGTGGTGCCGGTTCAGAGCAGTATAGCTCTCTTTAGAGAGGAGTATGAGCGCCACATAGCGGAAAAGCGGTGTCCGGTTGCGCAGGAATTTCCCCTTTCATCTCCTGAGCCGCCGCATTAGGCGTAAATCCGCATGGTTTGAGGCATTAGCAAATGGCGAAGATCAACGTTGACGGAATAGATATAGAAGTGCCGGACGGCACAGTGCTTTTGGAGGCATGCAGGCAGGCCGGCATAGAAATACCGCATTTTTGCTACTACGCTAAGCTAACCCTGCTGGGCGCCTGCCGAATGTGTTTGGTTGAAATCGACAAGATGCCCAAGCCGCAGACCTCGTGCACGGTTTTGGTGCGCGACGGCATGGTTGTGCGCACCAACACCCCTGAGGTGCAGAAGATGCGCCGGGCGATTTTGGAGTTCCTCCTGCTGAACCATTCGCTTACGTGCCCAACCTGCGACGCCGGCGGCGAGTGCGAACTCCAAGACAACGTGCTCCGCTACCGAGGCGGCGAATCCCGAATGGAGGAAGCCAAAATTCACCGCGGCGTAACAAGCCTGGGGGCGTTTATAGACAAGAATATGGAGAGATGCGTGCAGTGCTACCGCTGTACGCGCTACTGCGACGAGGTGATGGGCGTAAAGGCTTTGGCAATGGTACACCGCGGCGCCAGGATGGAGGTCGCAAGTTTCAACGACCAACCCTTGGACTGCGTGCTGTGCGGCAATTGTGTGGAGATATGCCCTGTTGGCGCACTTACTAGCAATCTTTTTGACTACAAAAAACGCCCTTGGGAGCGAAAGCAAACCCGCTGTATCTGCACCTACTGCGGAGACGGATGCTCCTTGGAGCTGGAAACAGAAGAAAACCGCGTGTTCCGAACGAGGGGGTTTTTGGAGAGCGGAATACTTCAAAGCAAGTACCGCGGCGTTAACGATGAATTCCTGTGCGTTAAAGGCCGCTTCGGCTACCAGTTTTTGAACCACCCACAGCGGCTGAAGACACCCCTCGTGCGCAGAGGCGACGAGCTGGTACCGGTTTCTTGGGATGAGGTTTTAACTATTGTTGCAGAAGGGCTGAGCAAAGCGCGGTCTGCTTCCCCAGATGCTGTTGGCTTCATAGGTTCGGAGCGCTGCAGCAACGAGGCCAACTACCTGCTTCAGAAGCTGGCGCGGGCCGTCGTCGGTACCAACAATGTGGACTGCCGCGCAAGGTTCAAGAGGCCGCCGAAGGCCGTTCCAATCTCGCCGTCCACCCCGGCACTGCGGGAGATGCGAGCCGTGCCGGCGTTTCTGGTCATCGGCGCCAACCTCTCGGATGAAAACCCGCTGACGGAAACGGAAAAC
>JBMFPP010000057.1:0-10176 GCA_049969055.1 Armatimonadota bacterium
AGAAAATAGCCGCCGAGGCATCCGAGGCTTACGTTGGCTTCAACAACTGCTATGCCAACTTTGCTGTGAAAAACGCCCAGCAGTTGCGGCAGTTGCTTTTGGAGCTTTGATTCGACGCCGAAAGGCTTTTGAAACCGGTAGGCGCGGCGGGTGCTCGCCGCGCCCTTTTCTTCACTTGCCGGAGCCGCATTTCCTCAGAAACTCCTCGGTTTGCTGAAGAGTGGGAATACCGGCCCGTCCCCCCAGCTTTGTGCATTTTATTGCCGCCACAGCCGAAGCAAACTCCGCCGTGCGGCGCACATCGTACCCCTTGAGCAGGCCGAATATAAAAGCCCCGTGGAACACATCGCCGGCGCCTGTGGTATCCACCACGTTTACGCGGAAGGCCGGCTGGTGGAAAACCTCCTGCTCGGTTGCCACCACACAACCGCGGCTGCCCAATGTTATGCATACAATGCTTGGACCGTACTGAAGCATCTCAACCGCAATTTCTTCCGGCGGCTTACTGCTGTACGATCGCGCGAAGTACTCCGAAGCTATCAGTGTATCGGTAAGGCGGATGAGGTCAAGCGCTTTGGGGCTGTAGTATCCGGCATCATACACGACATGAACGCCGGCCTGTTTGGCCACAGCCGCAGCGGCAGTGGATGCTTCGGCAAAGCCGTCCAGATGTAGGAACTTGCCGGACAGCAGGTAGTCGCGGTCCAGCTCCTCCGGCTTGAGCGGAGTCACGTTGGTGTTTCGCACGCAGAAGGAGCGGTCGCCGGTGGCGGCACTGACCAAGCACAGTGACACGGCGGATACGGCTCCGGGCTGCACCTGAATGCGGCTGGTATCCACCCCATAACGCTGAAAGTCTTGGATAATGAACCTGCCGGCTTCGTCGTCCCCGACGCGCCCGATGAAGCCCACCCGCGCGCCGAGCCTCGCGAGGGCCACCAGCGCAGTGGCAACCGGACCGCCGCCTTGGGTACTGTAATCCCTTACGGGGGCGCCGCGCTCGAAGGTTGGCGGATGCTCCAGCACAAAAAGGTGATCAACCGTGCACAAACCAAGACCCACAACATCCATCTGCGCTACACTTCCACCGGTTTAATGCCCAATAAACGGCACAAATCCAGCATCTCTTGATACACGTCTTCGTAAACAACGGAGAAGTGGTGCTCCCAGCCGCCGTAGATTATTGCGTCCAGCAGTTTCATCACCGGCGTTCTGAAGCGGCCAACAGAAGTGGTTCCGTTGAAAACCATTTCCGACTTTAAAGCCTCGCCTTTTGTGAGAAGCATGCGGAAGCCGTTGTCGGTTCCCAGCTTGGCGAAGGTAAAAGGCCCTGGTTTCAACCCGAAGAAAGAGCGCGGCCATTCGGAAATGCGCACCTTGGATTTGTCATCGGCAAGCGAAAACGGCGCATTTCCGCAGTGCCACATTACGCCTGTATCCTGGTCGGCGTCTGCGTAAACAAAATCCACTAGGAAAGGCGGCTTGCCGGTGAGATAATACTGCATGAGCATGGTGACGGTGCCGTACATATCGGCCTCGCACCCGGCCATCATTCCGTCGTCGGTGAGCTTGGACATAACCGAGCACACAGAGGTGCCGAGGGTCTCCCTTGCATCCGGCCAGCACTTAACAGCTAGTGCCGAACAGCCGTACTGTCGGCACAGCGCATCCAAAGCCGCGCAGGCGCGGGCCAAGCGCTCCATCCTTTCGGGGCCGATGTCTTCGCCGCCTATGCGTTCGTAGTACTCGTTCAAAACACGGTTCACCTCTTCACTGCTGAGCGACTCCATCTTGCGCGCCACTTCCGCCATACCGATGTGGTGCACCTCCGGGCCGATCTGCTTCCGAAGACCCAATTCGTCGAACGTAGAGCCGTAGAAGCCAGGCACCCGGTAACCCACCAATGCAATGCGCGTACTGCGCAGCCGGCACGCCGTGTTTACAACTTTCGCAAAAGAGCGGATCGCATTCAAGGCGGCATCCGAATCCGCCGGTGCATACACGTACTTGTAAAACCTGCCGAGGCGGTAAAGCGCACTGCTGTTCATGTTGACCCCGCAGAGGGAATTGGACCGCAGGCGGCCGCCGAGAGTAGGCTCCGGCAGTGCCCACAGAAACAGCGGGCAGTCAGTGGTCTGTGCGATGTTAACGATGTGGCCTCCCCAAGCGAAAGTTCCGTTCTGCACTATTACTGCATCAACACGCTCGCTGATGAAGCGGTCCAGCACGTTGGACATTGCCTCCGGTGTATCAACAGAGCCTTCCGGTGCAACAAACGGCGTGCCAAGCTGTGAAAGCAACCGCTTTGATGTTTCAAACTGCTGGTTGGCCCATTCCCAATCGAATCCCCTTTGCGCGATTGAAACAAATCCCAGCTTCATAAACGCTTTATCCTTCCTTGTTGGAATGTTCAAAGAGTTTCACGACTGAATTCGATGCGAGCAACCCAGCTCCTGTGCTTTCACCGCTTGACTGCAGTAATGAACGTGGTTTCGTTTGGCTCTCGGATGTTTTCACCCTCCGCTTCAATTCTAGTCCGCAGGTAATCCACTGCACTGAAAAACTGCTCGGATGTAAAGGGAACACTCCCCAGGATAATTCCATCTTCCAGATTTCTCAGCAGATCAACCAAAAGCGGCCCGTGAGGCTCCAGCACTTCTTCGGCTTGAACGTCTGCGAAACCCATATCTTTCACAACTGAGATGATCTCGGGAACGTCTGGAGATGATCGGCGTGCCGATTGAGCGGCCTGCGGGAAGAGGCGGCAGACCAAGCTCGATGCTATCTGTTTATGCGACATGCACCGCATCCCTATACGTCCTCCCGGCTTCAAAACGCGGAATGCTTCCTGAAAAAAGGCGCCGATGTCGCCAATATGGTGGAGCAGGTTGGATGCGAAAACAACGTGGAAGCATTCGGACCGCACAGGCAGGCGGCATGCATCTGCGCAAATACACAGCGCTGGGCGCGCGCTTTTATCGGGGGCAAGATCTACTCCCACGACGGTACAGCCTGCTGTGCGGGCCAGCTCTCGCGCAAATTGGCCTCTGCCGCAGCCGATGTCTGCCACTACCGACCAAGGGTGCACCTCGAGGCGGCGGCGCACCAGCTCCACCCACATTTTCAAACTCGGCGGAGCGAGCGTTTCTGCATTTCCCTCGGCTTCAGACCAATCGCGGTTGTTCATATCCTCCCCAAGACAGCTCCCGCTGGTTTCTCGAAACTTCTTGTTGCGAATTCGGCTTGTCGGGGCATTTATCCCTCCATATTCTCCCCCGAATAGGCTTTCAAAGAATTGGGAAAGGGCATCTGAGGGTAATGCACCTGCGGTTGCTCCGAACCTGCCTTCACCCTAACCCTCTCCCGGTGAACGGGAGAGGGAAGCAGAGTACCCCTTTCTACTGTCGAGGATGTGGTTGCGGGATGAGGACGGATGGGCAGGAGAGACATCTAATCTGCTTCTCTGGGTATCCATCGGCTCCTCGGCAAAATTTTGAAAAGCCCTGCTTTCAAACTGCGGCTTCTTCCTCGAATGTTTTGAATATGTTAAACTAGTGACTGCATAGAGCTGCGCTTGGACCGCTCAGTACCGGCGGGCGCGCCGTCTCAGTTACCTAGGAGGGTGGTCGCATGGCTGAAGAAACTGTAAAGATGCGAATTGAGAGGGACAGCATCGGCGAGGAGCAGGTGCCGGCAGATGCCTACTACGGCCTGCACACATCCAGATCTCTTAGAATTTTCCAGGTAAGCGGTTTAAAAGCGCATCCCCTGCTTGTGGATGCTTACATGATGATCAAGATGGCCGCCGCTCAGGTAAACGCGGAGCTTGGATTGCTTAATAAGGATGTGGCTGATGCAATTGCCAAAGCGGCGCAGGAGGTTTTGGACGGAAAACTCAGAGACCAATTTTTGGTGGACGTCTTCCAGATGGGGGCCGGCACCAGCTTCAACATGAACTGCAACGAGGTGCTTGCCAACCGTGCGCTGGAGCTGTTGGGCGCATCCAAAGGTGAATACTCCCGCGTAAACCCCAACGACCATGTGAATATGAGCCAGTCCACCAACGATACGTTCCCGACCGCCATGAGGATATCCGGCAGAAAAGCGCTGGCACAGCTGATCCCGCAGGTGGAACTGTTGGCCGACGCATTCTACGAGCGTGCGCAGGCGTTCGACAGCATCGTCAAAGCCGGCAGGACGCATCTGCAGGATGCCGTTCCGATCAGGCTCGGGCAGGAGTTTGCCGCCTACGGAGCAACCATGCGCAAATGTGCCAAAAGGCTCTCCACAGCCGCCGAAAGCTTGGAGGAGCTCGGCATTGGCGGCACCGCGGCCGGCACGGGCCTAAACGCGCACCCAGAATACCCCGCCAGGATGGTGAAGCGGCTTTCGGAGCTTGCGGGCTTCCAATTTCGGCTTGCTCCGGACCTGCGAGAGGCTATGCAGAGCCACCTCCCAATAGAGGAGGCTTCTTCTGCTCTTCGACTGCTGGCTCTGGAGCTTATCCGCATTGCCAACGATCTGCGGCTCCTCAGTTCCGGACCCACAACCGGCTTCGCGGAGATAATGCTTCCGCCGCTCCAGCCCGGCTCCAGCATTATGCCCGGCAAGGTAAACCCATCTGTGCCGGAAATGCTCAATATGGTGTGCTTCCAGGTTGTTGGGAACGATCTCACTATCAGCATGGCAGGCCAGGCAGGTCAATTGGAGCTGAACGTAATGATGCCGGTAATGGCGCACAACCTCCTTATGTCCAGCCAGATTCTTGAAAACGGTGTGCGCATCTTCCGCGAGCTCTGCGTGAAAGGGATTAAGGCGGACGAGGAGCGGTGCCGTAGATACGCGGAGAGCACCATGGCGCTGGCAACCGCGCTGAACCCGTACATAGGATACGCAAGGGCGGCAGAGGTTGCAAAAGAGGCGCTGGCCACGAGGCGCACAATACGTGAGGTAGTGGTGGAAAAAGGTTTGCTTTCTCCGGAAAAAGCCGCCGAAGTCCTTGACCCAATGCCCATGACAGAGCCAGGCATCCGAAAAGTCTCCTGAAAAACAAGTGCTGGCCCTCGTTCCCTGCCTCTCTCAGTACCGGGAGATGGGAAGCAAATTCCCTTTTCTCGCTGAAGGTTGGGGATGAAGACCGGCATTTTGGAAAAGATCCGTGGATGAGGGCAAATGAGCAAGAGATTATCTACCACCCAGGGCATCCATCGGTTCCTTGGTAGAACGTTGAAAGGCCCTGGTTGGAAGCCGCCCCCTTGTTGACGGCTTTCCACTGCCTTTTATATACTATCGCAAATGCAGTCCCCTAAAGTGGAACAATCATCCTCACTGCTTCTTGCGTGCTTCTTTTTCTCCGGCGCCGCAGGCCTTATATACGAGGTGGTTTGGGCGCGGTCGTTAGTTCTCATCTTCGGAGCCACGGTGCTGGCCGTCAGCACGGTGCTCGCCACCTTCATGGGAGGGCTGGCGCTTGGCAGTTTCGTTCTGGGTCGGTACGGTGACCGGCATCCGTCTCCACTGCGCCTCTACGGCCTGCTGGAGGCGGGAATCGGTTTGTATGCACTGCTTGTGCCGGCGGTGTTTTACGCTGTGGAGCGAGCCTACATCGGCTTTTACAGAGCGTTCGACCCATCGTTCACGGTGCTCAGCCTGTTCCGCCTGGTGCTTTGCATAACCGCCTTGATCCTACCAACAACCCTGATGGGCGGAACACTGCCGGTTCTCTCCCGCTACTTTGTGCGCAGTAAAGCCAAAATTGGTGCGGGCATTGGAGTGCTCTACGCGCTCAACACCTTTGGAGCGGTGGTAGGAGCGTTCAGCACCGGCTTTGTGCTTATCCCAACAATCGGGCTTAGGTCATCAACTCTGCTGGCGGCGGGTATTAACCTTCTGGTAGCGGCCGTATCTCTGCGGCTTGCGGCGAAGACCCCTTCCATCTCGGAAGAGGAAAAGTCAGAAACTGCCGCTCCTGCAGACGAAGCCCAACCAAAGCGAACCCCAGCGGCTTCCGAAAGCACAATTATCCCTTCAGTTCTACTTCTTGCTTTTGGGGTTTCCGGCTTCGCCGCCATGGCTTACGAGGTAGCGTGGACGCGCGGTCTGGAGGTTGTGTTCGGCGGGTCTGCTTATGCATTCAGCACTATGCTTACCGCATTCCTTCTGGGGCTTGCCATCGGCGGAGCAGTGGGAGCGCGTCTCGCCGACCGCCTTAAACAGCCTGAACGCGCCTTCGTGATCCTAGAGCTGATAATTGCGGCAACCGCCCTCGCTGTGGTGCCGGTCATGGGGAGAATGCCGCTTTGGCTGCTATGGGTTTTCCAAAAGATGGGGCCGGGGTTTGCCCCGTTCCAAACCGCTGTGGCCGCTGGCTGTATACTCGTGATGCTGGCCCCAACCTTGTGCATGGGCGCCATCTTCCCAATAGTGGGGCGCATATATGCCACCAGCCTGAAAAGCATCAGTTCAAAGGTTGGATATCTGTACGCGGCCAACACCGCGGGAACTATATTGGGAAGCCTGATTGCGGGCTTTGTGTTCATCCCAACGATCGGCCCGGAGCGCACAATCGGAATTGCCGCATCTGCAAACGTGGTCGCGGCCGGTATCGTACTGACCACCATGCGCCTTGGCACAACAATACCCTCAGCTTTCCAGCCGGTATCCGCATTAGTTGGAATGGCAATTTTGGTCTCCGCAGCCCTAATGCCCCGCTGGGATCCGAGAATCACCGCCAGCGGGCTTTACGTCTACGGCCACGAGCTTCTACAGGGAAGCCAGTTCCGCCGAAATCCCATCGCTGGCCTCAAGTTGAACAGGATCTTGTACTACAAAGACGGATTAACGGCTTCTGTGGTGGTGCGCCGCCTCCAAGATGAAAAACGTGTTGCCACCAGCCTCGCTATCAACGGCAAAACCGATGCATCTAATATGGACCTAAGCACCCAGCTTCTCCTGGCGCACCTGCCAATGCTTCTGCGCGAGAAGCCAGTGAAAGGCAATGTGCTTGTTATAGGCCTCGGAAGCGGCTGTACTGCCGGAGCCGTGCTTAGGTACCCGGTTCGCAGTGTGGACTGCGTCGAAATAGAACCCGCCGTGGTCGAGGCTTCCCGCTTCTTCACGGATATAAACCGCTCTTACTGGAAGGATCCCCGCCTCAACCTCATCATTGGCGACGGGCGCAACCACGTCATGATGACCCCAAAACGGTACGAATGCATCATCTCTGAGCCGTCAAACCCATGGATATCCGGTGTCTCCAACCTGTTTACACGGGAGCACTACCAGCGCATCCGCGACCGTCTCGCCCCGGACGGCATCTTCTGTCAGTGGATTCCAGCCTACCATATGAGTATTCGAGACCTGAAGATGGCCGTGGGCACCCTCACCGATGTATTCCCTCACACGTCTTTATGGACCTATCCCCCCATATACACCGATATTTTCCTTATCGCCTCCATGAAACCACTGCGCCTCAACCCCCGCGAACTGGCCCGCCGTGCGGCTTCGCCCACCACAATGCCGGATTTGGAGAAGATTAACATCCGCGGCCTTTGGGGAATCCTTCAGGGCTTTGTTATGGGCGGCAGGGACCTGGTGGCCTACAGTTTCGGTGCTGACCGCCACACGGACGATCTGCCCCTCCTTGAATTTTCCGCCGCAAAAAGCGTGCGTTTAGACGTTGGAGAGGCTTCCGTTGACAATCTGTTCGGCCGGCGCAACCACCTTCTTCCGCTCGATATACAGACTAATCCCAACACACTGAATCTGCTGGGCCTGGAGATTGCCGCCAAGCCGAATTGGCAGATTTTGGATACTAGTCTATCGAACAGGCATTGGCGCGTAAACCGACCTAAGCTGGGTAGCTACCTTATGGTCCGAATGCGCCCGCGGGTGGTCCTGCGCATAGGCAGAGTGGAAGCGGAACTGCTGTGCACCTACGCACCACAGCCCCTCCCGTGGCGTGAGGAGATCAAAGAGGCAATGGGGCCTTCGGCCGTGCCGATGCCGACATCTTCAGGGCTTGGACACCCGGCAGGTGGCTACTGCTCGGAAAACAGCGGCTTGGCTAGGGGTGGTGTCGCCTGGTACTGCGGGGATCTTGGCCAGCAGTATCTTGCAAAATTCTCGGCGCACGGCGGCTCCGTAGAGGACGTAAAGAAAGCGTGGCTGGAGCTTGAAAGCGCATTGAAGTGCAAACACCGCTATCCGTAGCGCTCGCACACAGCCTTCACTAATCTCCACAAAACCAAAAACACCCGCGCAGGAGAGCTTAACCCTGCGCGGGTGCAGTAAAAACCCAGCAACAAGCCGCTTTTACTCAAACGGCAGCATCTCGGTCTTGCCGCTCTTGGAAGATCTCTCAGCGTAATCTATTATTTGGATTACGCGCCGAGCCGACTCGGCGGTTACAGCCAGCGGTGCTCCGCGCAGTAAATGGTCGCCGATATTCACGTAGTACTGCTCCCAGGTGCTGGGGTAATACTTCACCTCGGCTTCGGCGTTAATGCCGTCAACCTGTGTGAAAAGCTTGAAACTTCCTCCACCGTGGTCCAGTATACCGCCCTTGGTTCCCAATATCCGCCAGCGCGGCTTTCCAACCCTAGCAATGTTAGACATTTGAACATCGGCCACTTGCCCGCCTTTGAAGCGTATAACCGCTTCAACTTGGTCCTCGTTGGTTACATCCATCCAAACGCGCTTGTGGAAGAAACCAGTAACCGAAACAAGCTTGTCGTCTATGAGATGGAGTATCCAATCGATACAGTGCGCGCCCCAATCGTAAAGCGCTCCGCCGGAGACGGCCTTGTCGGACCTCCACCAGTGGCCCGGATGCCCGTAGTGTCCCATGAAAAGCTCAATGTGGAACACCTCGCCGATAAGCCCTTTGCGAATGACATCGCGCATGGCCATGAAATCGCCGTCCCACCGCCTGTTGTGGAAAACCGAAAGCATCACGCCGGACTGCTTAGCCGTCTCTATCATCTCGGTGGCCTCTTCTGTGGTTATGCACATCGGCTTTTCCAAGATAACGTGTTTGCCAGCCTTAAGGCACTGCAAAGCTAACGGCGCGTGCGTATTGTGAGGAGTAACTATAACAGCCAAGTCTATAGAGGACTTCTCCAGCATCTCTCCCACATCGTTGTAGGTTTCTATGCCGGGAAAGTCGGCTTTCGCGGCCTCCGTGCGCGACGGATCGATATCGCACACGGCCACAGTTTGCATGCCGGGCACGGAGTTTATCCAGTTCGCGTGCCCTCTGCCCATATTGAAAGCGCCGCCGTAGCCGATGATGCCACAGCGTATCCCCTTCTCTCCCTCTTGAATTGCCATTTTGACACGCTCTCCTCCAATCCGTTTGAGTTAAGCGAATGCCTTTCGCCAGCTCCTTCTTTTGAGGTTCACGATGCCCCTTCCTGCTGTGTGCCGACGAGAAGAAGCCAGCACATTTCCCGCAAAGAAAGGGGGCCAAAAGGACGTTCAAAAGAAGGGTGAAGGATGATGAACAAAGGCCGATCTTGGGAGATTCGCTTAGCCTTTTAAAACTCCTGCCAGCCCGATAGATTGAAAGACCCAGACAGCACCTGCAGATTTTGGTTCAGCGACGCCGGATAGTGCACAACTGAAGAGCCAGTTTTGGTTATATCTCCCCAAGCTATTACGGCGCCCTTAACCACGTCTGAACCCGTGAGATCAATTCCACCTCTGGCCGCGTAGATAAATCCCTGAACATCCGCTGTGCCGCTACCAGTGATTCTTATAGCCGGAGATGCTGTGCTGAGGCTAACAAGAGCCACTGTGTTCGGCGACCCTGTTGCGACGTAACCGTGGCTTCCCGTTATATCTATGGTGCCTTTTGCTACCAGAACTGCGCTGTTGCGGATCTGCGAGCTTCCGGTGAGCTGTATATCGCCCTCCACAAAAACCACTCCACTGCCGTTAATATAGAATTTGGAGCTTCCCACAGCCTTAAGCCTCCCGCTGATGTAGCAGGGCGCGGTCAGCGTCATCGTTTGGGTGCCTGTTAAGTTGATGTTGCTGTAGTGGGTGCCGGACATAGCCATCGAGCGCCACTCGGTTTCCCAAGCGGATACCTGCTCTTCGTCCGGGAACTCCACCTGCGGAGCCCCATTCTGCCGGCCCAAACATCTAACACTTCCGGTAATCGTTACGGTCCCG
>JBMFPP010000058.1:0-10169 GCA_049969055.1 Armatimonadota bacterium
GCCGCCCTTGCTCGAGATTCAGGCTTAGTGTTTGAATCGACCGAAACAGCTTTCTAACAGTTAAGCGCTTCGGCGCTCAGAAACAAGGGGGTGTAAAAGTGAACCCTGCACTGGAACCTGTGGAAGAAACTACTGAAACTGCCTCCCGCACGCGCGGCGGGAAATACCTGACTTTCTTCCTCGCAGGCGAGGAATACGGCCTTGAGATCCTGAAGGTCCACGAAATCATTGGGATGATGGACATCACGCCTGTTCCGCGCACGCCGGATTTCATCCGCGGCGTTATCAACCTGCGCGGCAAGATCATCCCGATAGTGGACCTCCGCGTGAAGTTCGGCATGGAAGCGGCGGACACCACCGACGAAACGTGCATCATCGTGGTCCAAACAAACGGTGTGCAGATGGGCATAGTGGTGGACCGCGTTTCCGAGGTTCTGGACATTGCTTCGGAGGAGATCGAGGATGTTCCGTCGTTCGGCACCGATGTGAACACAGATTATATCCTCGGGATCGGCAAAACCGGTGGCAAGGTGAAACTGCTGTTGGATATAGACAAAGTGCTTTCCAACTCCGAATTTGCGGAGATGCGCGCCGCGGCGTCTGCGGCGGAAACAAGCGCCGGTGCGGAAGAGCCGGCAGACCCCGATGCCTAGGGAAGGCAAATTGGTTTTTAAGCTGATCTTACTAAATTTACAGGAGGAACCCAAATGCTTAGCAACATGAAGATAGGTACCAAACTGGCCGTCAGCTTTGGCATAATGGCCGCTTTGGCTCTCGTATTGGGAGCTGTTGGATACTTCAACCTAGGAAGCGTAAGCAAACACTACGATGAAATAGCAGAAGAGCACCTACCCTCCGTAGAAGCTCTGCTAACGCTGAGAGAGGTTGAATATGCGGTAATGCTCGGTGAGTGGGGGCTTATCAACCGAAGAATGATGGATCCCGCGCTGAGGCAGGCTCAGTACCGGTGGATCGACAGCGCTTGGGAGCGCGCCGACAAAGCCTGGCGAACATACGAGCGCTTGCCGCGCACCCCGGAGGAAGAGTCCATTTGGCAAGACTTCCAAACAAAGTGGAACGACTGGAAGCAGAAGCACCAGTCGGTGCGCAGTTTGATGGAGGAGAAAGACCGTTTGGTGGCCAGCGGAACAGCCCTGAACAGCAAGACAATAGAAAACCTAGACGCCAGAGCGTTTAGGGAGTCTCTTGATGCAAGGGAAGCCTTTCTGGCGGCCAACGAGGTATTGAAGAAGCTGGTTGATGTCCAAAACAAATATTCTGCAGAGGCTGGCAGTAAAGCAGATGCAGAAGCC
Organism: Armatimonadota bacterium; assembly: GCA_049969055.1. Taxonomy (GTDB): domain Bacteria; phylum Armatimonadota; class DTGP01; order DTGP01; family JBMFPP01; genus JBMFPP01. Next base: position 1,314 of record JBMFPP010000058.1, read on the forward strand.
GCAAGGGCCAAGACGGTTCTGCTAATTGTGCTTTTCTGTGTGCTTGGTGCCGCGGCGGCATTGGGCGCGGTGATCACCCGTGGAATTGCGGGGCCGGTGGCCAAAGCAACACAGATGATTCAAGAAATGAGCAAGGGCCATTTGGGCATGCGGCTGAACCTATCCGGTCGAGATGAAATTGGTACAATGGCCCGAACGATGGACGAGTTCGCCGAAAAGCTGCAGAGGTACATTGCAAGCGGCCTGCAGAGGCTGGCAAAGGGCGACCTGAACATCGAGACGCCGGTCGTGGACGAGCGCGACGAGTTGGGTCCCTCCCTGAAGCTGATGGTAGAAAATTTGCAGGGAGTTTTATCGGAGCTCGAGGCCGTTGCCAAAAATTCAGCAGACGGAAACCTGGGGTATCGTGCGGATGCGGGCCGGTTCGGCGGGGTGTACAGCGGAGTCCTGCAGGAGCTGAACACGGCTTTGGACAGCCTGCTTGAACCGGTCAATGAAATGGCCGCCGTTATGGAAAAAGTGGCTAAAAGGGATATGACTGCCCGGGTGACTGGAAACTACAAAGGCGACTTTGCCAAATTCAAAGCTTCTGTGAACTCCGCGATCGAAAATCTCGATGAAGCTCTACACCAAGTAGCGCTTGCGGCGGAGCAGGTGGCCACGGCCTCAGAGCAGGTGCAAAGCGGAAGCCAAGCCCTGGCTGAAGGCGCTTCGGAACAGGCCAGCACCCTGGAAGAGATCACAAGCAGTATGCAGGAGATCGCATCCATGGCAAGGCAGGCGGCCAGCAACGCCGCCGAAGCCAGGAACATGGCCGAAGAAGCAAACCGAAGCGCGGCTTCCGGAAGCAAGAGCATGGAGCTTTTGACAGAAGCCCTGGCCAAGATAAAGCAGTCTTCGGACGAAACCTCAAAGATAGTGAAAACGATAGACGAGATAGCGTTCCAAACCAACCTGCTGGCATTGAACGCCGCCGTTGAGGCGGCCAGGGCTGGAGATGCCGGCAAAGGGTTTGCAGTGGTGGCAGAGGAAGTGCGCAACCTTGCCATGCGGAGCGCCGAGGCGGCGAAGAACACAGCGGCGCTCATTGAAGAATCGGTGAGGAACGCAGAAAGCGGAGTGGAGATAGGCAAAGAGGTTGCGGAAAGCTTTGGCGGGATAGCCGAACAGGCGAACCGAGTGGCAGAGGTTGTGGCTGAGATAGCGGCGGCGGCCGAACAGCAGAGCCAAGGCGTTGCCCAGGTTAACACCGGCATCGAGCAGTTGAACCAGGTGGTACAGCAGGCGGCGGCGAACAGCGAAGAGTCTGCCGCGGCCGCAGAAGAGCTTTCGAGCCAGGCTCAGGAGCTAGAGAGCATGGTGCGAGAGTTCAAGCTGAGCCATGCAGTATCCTCGCACGCGGGAGCAAGGGCAAAAGCGAAAACAGCTGCAAAGGCGCCGAAGGCCGCGGCTCCAGCGGCGCCCAAACCCCGCCCAGACGAGCTTGAGGAGGTGATTCCGTTCGGAAACGGGGATGAAGATGTGTTGAAGTCGTTCTAGCGCCCCATGTGCTTCCCATCTCCCAGCACTGGCCCTCACCCCTTTTCCCCTCTCCCGAAACTGGGAGAGGGGTCAGGGGTGAGGGCGAGCTAGCCTATGGGAGAAGGGCCGGGGATGAGGGCCAGTATTTGCGAGAAGAACCAGGGATGAGGGCAAGCTAAAGGGCGCACACCTGGCCAAAAGTTTGTGGAATAACAAATCGAAACCCAATAAAACCAAGGAGCTGGTGTTCATGGACGTAGCCGAACTTTTAATGGAAGCGAAACAGAGAAAAGCTTCAGACCTCCATCTTTCAGCAGGTTCTCCTCCAATGATGCGGATTCACGGCGAGATGACGCCGGTTGTTCCAGAGCCGCTTGGGCGCGAAGAGCTTCACTACATGCTCTACGACATCCTGCCGGACAGAATAAAAGCCGAGTTCGAAGAGACAAAAGACGTGGATTTCGCCATGGAGCTGTCCGGCGTAGGCAGATTCCGCTGTAACATGTTTATGCAGAGGAACGGCGAAGGTGCCGTATTCCGCTACATCCCCTCAACGGTGTACTCGTTCGAAGAGCTGGGTCTGCCGGATGCAGTGAAACAGCTGGCCAGGAGGGATTCCGGGTTGGTTTTGGTAACCGGACCAACCGGAAGCGGTAAATCAACCACGCTTGCCGCGATGATCGATCTTATCAACACCGAACGCCGGGGGCATATAATTACCATAGAAGATCCCATCGAATTTACGCATCAAAGCAAAAACTGCCTCGTTAACCAAAGGGAAGTGAGGTCGCACACAAAAAGCTTTGCCGCGGCATTGAGAGCGGCCCTCCGCGAAGACCCGGATGTAATACTGGTCGGAGAAATGCGCGACTACGAAACGATAAGCCTTGCGGTAACGGCCGCCGAAACGGGTCACCTTGTCTTCGGCACACTGCACACAATGAGCGCCGCCAAGACGATAGACCGCATAATCGACGTGTTCCCCGCCGACCGCCAGGAGGAGATACGCGCCATGCTGGCCAGCTCACTGCAGGGGGTTGTCTCGCAGTTGCTACTGCGGACGGCAGACGGCATGGGGCGCGTGCTGGCGCTCGAAATTATGATATGCACCCCTGCCATACGCAATCTGATTCGAGAGAGAAAGGTTTTTCAGATCCCCTCTGTCATGGAAACATCGCGGGCCATGGGCATGATCACCCTGGAGCAGTCCTTGCGCGACCTGCTTGCTATAAGGCGCGTAACCCCAGAGGAGGCTATGCGCAGAGCCAAAGACCTGGATTCTTTAGAACTCCTTATTCAGAGCCAATTCAGCGTGGGACCGCATCCCCCTTCAATGGGACGCATATAGCGCGATAAAAGACCACAAAGCCGTTCTGAACTCTCGAAGGGAGTTGAGCACACACTGCGAACGTTAAATTAGTGGCGAACAGCGTTCAGAAAGAGAAAGCCCTTGCAAGACGGCGCATGCTGGCGCTTCGGCGCGCGGTCCCCGAAGAGACAAGGCAGAAAGCTGCGGTGCATGCGGCTGGGAACTTCTTCTCCCTTCCGGAGGCGGTCGAGGCCGCATGCGTTATGGTGTATCTTACCTATCGAAGCGAACTCCCCACAGAGCCTTTGGTGGAAGAGCTTCGAAGGCGAAATGTCCGGGTGTGCGCACCGCGAATTCAGCCGGACGGCACCATGGAGGCGGCGGATTACCCACACGGATGCAAACTGAGCCCCGGCCCTTACGAAATCCTCCAGCCGTTGGAAACCGAAGCCCTACCACTTGAAGCACTGGACGTGGTGGTGGTCCCAGGAGTGGCTTTTGATGAAAGCGGATACAGGCTTGGCTTCGGTAAGGGCTACTACGACAGGTTTCTGGCACAGCCGAAGGTGCGAGCGGTGAAAGTCGGCCTGGCGTTCGACTTTCAGGTACTGCCGGAAATTCCCCATACCCCTGATGATGCTGCAGTGGACGTGATCGCGACCGAAAAGCGGGTTATCCGAACCCGCCCGCAGAAGCGCTGACAACAGCCGCCTAAACACAGTTTGCCGGGATCATCCGCCGCGGGCGAAAGCGGCGGCCGCATAGCTTACAACGTGAATCACCGGCGGGCTTAAGGAACTGTGCGGCTGAATATCATCCATCAGTGCTGTTGGCGCGGCCAACCGGATTTTCGCTTTATCCGAATCCGGTGAGAAACCAGCACCCTCGCAACCGCCGGTGTAACTGTATCCTGCGACATGAAAACGCCCTAAATTCCGGTTCTCGAAAAATAGACGGCTTTCGAGGCTGGAAAGTTGCCCCGGGCCTAACCGGCGGGTTGAACTGCACCGTTTTCTGCTTCGTCCAACCACGCCTGCAGGAAATCACGGTCCAGCTCGCGCACCACGCGCGCCGGCGGTAGAGAAGCCAATATGGCCCTGCCGTAGGCTTTGGTTGTAACTCTGGGGTCCAAAATTGCAACTATACCTCTGTCTTTTCTGGTTCGAATCAGGCGGCCGAAACCCTGCTTCAACGTTAGTACAGCCTTGGGAAGCGCGTATCCGTAGAACCAATCCTCGCCGGCGGCTTTCATGGCATCAACGTTCGCCTGATGTATCGGGTCATCTGGGTGGGTGAACGGAAGACGGTCGATAATAACGCACGAGAGAGCCTGCCCCGTAACATCAACACCCTCCCAGAAGGATGAGGTTGCAAACAGAACTGAATTCGGGGTCGATTTAAACCAATCGAGAAGAGCACCCTTCGGCAGGTCCTCCTGCGATTTAGAGGGAAACGGAATTCTTTGGCGCAGTGCAGAATACACCTCTCTGAGCGAACGGTAGGATGTGAACAGCACAAAAGCCCGTCCGCTGGAGCAGTGCAAGATCTCCTCTATAACAGGGACAATCTGCGCATTGTAGGAGGGATCGTTTGGATCCGGCAAACCGCGTGGCAGGTAAAGCACGGCTTGCTCCTCGAAGTTGAAAGGTGAATCGAACATTCCGCAGACGAGCGAATCTGAAGGTAGGCCAAGCCGATGGATGATATAGTCAAAACTGTGCGACACGGCCAGCGTTGCCGACGTGAGGATCGACGGCGTGTTTGGCCAAAGCTTTTCGGAGAGTATATCGCCAACGTAAAGGGGCGATGAAACCAGCTGGAAATACTGCCGCGGCTGGTCCGCCTCCAACCACGTTACATGGGAATCGAGGCTGTCTTCGATGTGCGCAAAGTGCTCCCACCGATGCTTCAAGCCGGTGGTTTGCACAAGAAGAGCCTCGCGGTGAGCCTCGGCCTCCGCGCGTGCCAGCTCTGCCGTTTCAGCAAGAAGTTGAAACCGATCCACCTCAGCACGCTTGATCCACTGCTCAAGGTCGCCGAGCGCTGCAATAAAGCTTTTTGCAATCTCGTCAAGGCCTTGGGGGTATGTGATGCGCGAGGTGCGCCAGCCCTGCCTATCTACCCAATCCAGCAGTGCCTGGTCAGCTTGGAGGAGTGAATTTTGAATGTTCGGCGGTATGTTGCCCAGGCGGCGCGCCGCTCTGCGGAGCAGATAAGTAAGGGCAAAACGGCCTATCTCGACGCCGAGAGCGCTGTGTGCCGCGTCCTCCAAGTGGTGCGCCTCATCGAACACAACCACATCGTGGTAGGGCAGTACGGCGCCGCCGGTAGCTATGTGCATGAAGTAAAGGGCGTGGTTAGCAACTACGATATCGGCTTCCTCCCAAAGCCTTTTGGCCCTGAGGAACGGGCAGGATGAATAAAAAAGGCACTTCGAGCCACTGCATTCCTCGTGGTTGTTGGCAAGCTCCTGAACCCACAGCGCTTGGGGCACAGTGAAGGGAAGATTTGCCACATCACCGTTCCAACTGCCGGACTCCCAAATTTCGCGGACGTCTGCAACGATTTCGAGATTGGGATCGTTTGGCGGCAAAGACCGCTCGGCCTCGAGCAGTTTTTGGGGGCACAAGTAGTTGGCGCGCCCCTTCGCTATTGCAAATCGGAAAGGCCTCGGAAATACCTGCGAGAGGAAGACCAGGTCTTTCTCGACGAGCTGGGTTTGCAACGCAATAGTGCCTGTAGAAACCACGGCCTTTTTGCCTTCCGCAAGCAGAGGAACGAGATAAGCCATGGTCTTGCCGCACCCTGTGCCCGCCTCGATTACGGCATGTGCGCCGGAGATGAGCGATTGAAATACCGCCCGCGCCATTTGAATCTGTTGCGGGCGGTACTCGTAGCCGGGCAGCCGGCTGGTAACGTGGTTGAAAAGCTGTTCCAGTTCGTCAAACACTCTCAGCGGATCTGGTAGTTTGGCGCTTCCTTGATGATTTCGACGTCGTGCGGATGGCTTTCGCGCATGCCGGCAGCGGTGATCCGAACGAAGCGGGTGTTAGCCTTCATCTCAGCAATGTTTCTGGCACCAACATAGCCCATGCCGGCGCGCAGACCGCCGACAAGCTGGTATATGATGTTGGACAGAGGACCCTTGTACGGAACCCTGGCTTCAATCCCCTCCGGAACCAGCTTGGCGGCAACAACACCGTCCTGGAAGTACCGATCGGTGCTGAAGCGCCTGCGCATGGCCGCAATGCTTCCCATCGCGCGGTACTCTTTAAACCGTTCTCCTTGATAGATGATAACCTCGCCGGGGCTTTCGTCGGTACCCGCCAAGAGACTGCCGAGCATAACGGAGTCGGCGCCGGCGGCAATGGCCTTGGCTATATCTCCGGAATACTGGATTCCGCCGTCTGCAATAACCGGAATACCGTACTTTTCGGCCGCGCGGGCGCAGTCGTAAATAGCGGTGATTTGCGGAACACCAGCACCTGCCACAACGCGAGTGGTGCAGATGGAACCGGGACCCTGGCCAACACGCACAGCGTCCGCACCGCACCGAGCCAGCGCCTCCACTGCTTCGGCGGTGGAAATGTTTCCGGCCACAACAGGGATGTCCAGCATCTCTTTGATGCGCCGCACTGTCTTCATCACCCCTTCAGAGTGGCCGTGCGCTGTATCCACTACTATGGCGTCTGCTCCGGCCTGGACCAGCGCCTGGGCGCGCTCCAGCGCGTCTTGGCCGGTTCCCACCGCGGCCGCAACACGCAGACGGCCTCTTTCATCCTTGGTGGCGTTCGGAAATTGGATGCGCTTCTGAATGTCCTTGACGGTTATCAACCCCATAAGCTTGCCGTTGTCATCAACAACAGGGAGCTTTTCGATCTTGTGCTTGTGCAGAATCTCCTTCGCCTGCTCGAGGGTTGTACCAACCGGCACCGTTATAAGGTTCTCCTTGGTCATAACCTCGCCGACGGTACGGTCCATATCTTCTTCGAAGCGAATATCCCTATTTGTTAGGATGCCAACAAGCTTTCCGTGCTCGTCGGTTATCGGAACGCCGGATATGTGGTAGCGCTCCATTACCTGGATGGCATCAGCAAGGCGGTTATTAGGTGATAAGGTAACGGGTTCAACTATCATCCCGGACTCCGAGCGCTTTACCTTGTCCACTTCCGCAACCTGGTCCTCGATGGACATATTGCGGTGGATTACACCTATCCCACCCTCGCGGGCAAGCGCAATGGCCATGCGCGCCTCCGTAACCGTGTCCATCGGCGACGAAACTATGGGGATCTTAAGCTCTATGTTGGGCGTAAACACAGTTGTTGTGTCCACCTCGTGGGGTAGGACATGTGATTCCGCCGGTATTAAAAGCACGTCATCGAAGGTAAGACCGTACTTCTCAAACTTGTCTGACATAGATCCACTCCGCAGTCTAGAGTGATGAGTCGGAAGTCGGGATGTTTACACGCATTATAGCCTATTCTTCGGTTGCAAAGCAACTCGAAAAAAGGTTTTTCACGCAAAGTTACGCTCCGAACTCGCGCCGAATGTTAGCAAAACCCGAACGGTTGGCTATTGACACCGTGTGCAACTTGTGGTAAATACTACTTGCTAGTAGAATTCGGAAGTGCCGAAGTGGCGGAATGGCAGACGCGCGTGGTTCAGGACCACGTGCCCGCAAGGGCGTGGAGGTTCAAATCCTCTCTTCGGCACCATTTTTTATTTTAGAAAATCAGCGGCGATCTCCACAGCCAGACATCGCTTTCTGTGTCTGGCCGTTCTGTTTACCCTTGCACGCGGGAACTTTGTATGAGCACTCACGAATCTCGAAGCGGCGGCTCCAAAACTCAGGAAAACCAACCGCCCTGCGAACGCCGATTTTTCGACAAAAACATCGGCCCTGTGGACAGAATGATCCGCGCCATAGTGGGCATCCTGTTTATGGCGGCCGGCCTACTAGGATTTGATGCACAGAAGATCAACAGCGGAGCGGTTGGCCTCATACTGGTGCTGATTGGGTTTCTGATATTCATTCAGGCGCCGATGGGTTGGTGCCCCGTCTGCGCCATCAAACGCCGCTCTACATACGAAAAAGAGGATTAGCAAGGTGCGGAGCCGCCCTGCTCTGCACGCTCTATAAGCTCTCGAATGCGCTGTTGCACAGCCGCTGAAGCTTCCCCTCCTAACTGCTCATACAGCTCTACCAGCTTCTCCTTCAAAAGATCGCGAAGCCAAGCACCAGAACCAGCCCCATGTTCCTCCAAGAAGTTTTGACGTTCAATCAGGTATTGTTGGTTTGTCAAAACTTCTTGATTTGCGGCTGACTGCTCGGATTCGGACGATGTTTGCAGAGAGGGGTTTTCCCATTCTTGGAGAAGCCTCCGCTTCCAATCCGCGGCTTGGCGCCTTCGCTCCTGAGCACTTTGCTTTACCACCCCGTAGTCTACTCCGGCCGCAAACACGGCGCTGGCCCAACTACCGAAATGCTCTTTCCTCCGAGCCGTGGCATACAAATCGAGATGCTTCCGCCGAACCTCCGCCGATGACAAATCCTCACCAGCTTCGTACAGCCTGCGTATCTCCTCCAAAATGCGCTCGTTGGACCACTTTTTTATCTTACTGACGCGCCTCTGTTTGCCCAAAGCGGCCACTTCTGAATAGTCAATCCCGGCCGCCTCCACCGCGGCACGCCAACTGCCAAAGTACCGAACTGCCGCCGAGGTGAGTTTGCTGTCTATCGCCTCCACTCGGCTCTGCGTAATGTCAGACCCGATTGAATGCAGCCGGCGTATCTCCGCAATAATAAGCTCGGGGGACCACCTGCGCTTGCTCATAGGGAACCCCTAACCTTATCAATCACCTGACGAAGATCAGCCAACTTAAAGGGCTTCGGCAGATAGTCGAACACGCCCAAACGCCAGGCCTCAACTGTGTTATCAACGCTCGCATACGCCGTCATTATAACAACTTTTGTATCCGGATATTCCTCCTTAATCACCTTAAGCATGTCCATACCCGTCGTTCTG
>JBMFPP010000059.1:0-10138 GCA_049969055.1 Armatimonadota bacterium
GCCGGCTGTGCTCGCATCATGGCCAAGCTCGACGAGCTGGGCTATCTGCCGCCGCCTGAAAAGCCTGTTTACACTCCCGAAGAAGAAGAAAAGATTCGAGAAATGCTGGACCAGTTGGGCTATCTGTGAACGTCATCATCTTTGATATAGATACTCTTCGCGCTGACCATCTCGGGTGCTACGGATACTACCACAACACCAGCCCCAACATCGACCGCTTGGCCTCCGAAGGGGTGCTGGTGGAGCAGATGCTGTGCCCGGGAATTCCAACGCACCCGGGCCATACCACCATTTACACCGGCATGCACCCGATAGCGCACGGCATCGTCTCGCACGGCGGCGAGAAAGATTTGGACCGCGATCTCCCCTGGCTCCCCTCGCTTTTGCAGCGAGCCGGTTTTACCACATGCGCGGTGGATAATCTGTTCGACGAGAAGCACTGGTTCGCCCGCGGCTATGAGTTTTACATCAACCCGGGGTCTCGCCGCCGTTTGGGGCTTTTGGTTACCGCCGAAGAGGTAAACCGCAGGGCAGTTCCCTGGCTCCGCGAGCACTTTTCGGAACCGTTTTTCCTCCTGATACACTATTGGGATCCGCACACCCCCTACGTTCCCCCAGAGCGCTTTCGCGGAATGTTTTACCGCGGCGGCAATCCGATCGACCCATCCAACCAAAGCTTGGCGACGCTTGACAGCCAGCCGTTAGGGCCGTTTTGGAGGGAAAACTGGCTGGATAAGCTGATGCCGGGCCTCACCGATATCGAGTACGTAGTTGCGCTTTACGATGCCGAAATCCGCTATGTTGATGAAGCCGTGGGAGAGGTTTTGGATGCTGTTGAGAACTGCGGCATAGCCGATGATACCCTTGTGATAGTTACGTCCGACCACGGCGAGAGCTTGGTGGAGCACAATATCTTGTTCGAGCACCACGGTTTGTATCAGCCCTGCGTTCACGTGCCGTTCGTTTGCCGCTGGCCGGCCGGGGGCGTCAGCGGTGGAAGGAGGCTGAAAGTTGCGGCAGACCATAGGGACATAGCGCCCACCGTTTTGGATGCCGCTGGAGCCCCAATCCCCGAACCGATAGAGGGCCGAAGTTTGCTGCCCTTCCTTCGCGGCGAAGCTTCCTGCGGTGATCTTTCCGCCGGCCGCTCCGAGCCTTTGGTTTTGGAGGAGTGCACATGGCAGGCCAAGTGGGCAATTTTGGACGACGGGTACAAGCTGATAGCTGCGCGCGGTCCGGATGTGCAGGGGATGCCGCCTTTGGAGCTTTACCACCTCCCATCCGACCCAGGCGAGGTTTGCAACCTGGCTTACGAGTGCCCGAATACTGCGCTTAGCTTACTGACCAAGCTGGAGGAATGGATCGCACAGCGGGTAGCGAGGCATAAGCTTTCGGGAGACCCTTTGGTGGTTCAAGGCATTACACTTGGAAAGCGCTGGAGGGAGAAGACGCTGTTCTCCGGTTGAAGGTCGGTGGTTGTTTGCTCGGCGGTAAGGTGCGGCGTGCTGTGTACTTGCCTCCACCGCTGTCCCTCCCTGGTTTAGGCCATGTCTTTACCTCCGGCTTGTCTTCCAGTTTCGGGAAGGAAAACAACAGCCCCTTCTACCTGCAAGGTAAAAGGGGCTGTGAGATGGGGGCAAGCAGATTCTGCTTTCGCAGCCGAGCCTTCCGGAATAAATCAAGATGAGTCCTTGCGGCGGGCGGTTTCTATCCAGGCGCGTATTTCCGACTTCATGCGCTTCATTTCTTCTGGGTCGAACCAAGTAAGAAAGCCCGGATCGGCCAAATGCGCGGTCATACCGCCGTCGACCACGAAGTTGGCTCCTGTACAGAAGCGTGACTCGTCTGAAGCCAGATACACGGCGCAGTAGGCTATATCGATGGGCCGTCCCTCCACAGGGAGTGGCTGGTTCAGGATGCGCAATCGGCGCGCCCAATCGCCGAACTTCTCCATAAACTCTTTGTACTTTTCCGGCCCGAAACGGTGCGCTATCCATTCACCAGGTTCGTCCAGCCATATACGGCCGGGCGAGATGCAGTTCACCCGAATCAGATAGGGTGCCAGCTCTATGGCAAGGGCACGCGTTCCTGCTATCAGAGCCCCTTTGCTGGCGGCGTAGGCCGACATGTGCCCGCCGCTGGCCAATCCGTGCACCGAGGATATATTTATCACAGAGCCGCCGCCTCGTTCGCGCATGTGCGGCAGTGCAAAATGGATTGCCATCCACACGCTTTTCACGTTGGTGTCCATCACGCGGTCGTACTCCTGCTCAAGGTCCTCGGCGTCCATGGTTCTGCTGAAAAACGTCACGGCGGCGTTGTTCACAAGTACATCCACACCGCCGAAGCTGTCCACAGCTGTTTGAACCATGCGTCGAACGTCCTCGGTGACTGAAACATCGGTAACCACCGGCACAGCTTTTCCGCCTGCCGAAGTGATCTCTTCGGCCACGGCCTCCAGTCGATCTCTGGACCTGGCCGCCAAAACCACCGAGGCACCTTCCTGGGCAAACATTTTGGCAATTCCCTCGCCGATCCCGCGGCTGGCTCCAGTGATTATTGCTATTTTGCCTTCCAACCGTCCCATCAAGCACCTCCGAATATGAAGCAGTGCCGAGCCGCACCAAAGCGGTTGGCTCGGCGGGTTCCGTGTATTTTCAGCAGTGCAGATTACCTGCTTCCAGAAGCCGCCGCTACGGTGAAGGAAAGCGGCGGAAGCTCAACAACTGCCCGTGCGTCGGAAACCGGCACGGGAGACAGTTTTCGGGCGGTAACGACGTTTGGCTGTTCGAAGCTGTTGGCGGCTTTTGGATCCGTTCCTGCCACCTGATGTACCTCGTCCAGCACCGACGGCGCTCCGCTTTGCCAAATCAGCTCAACCACCGCAGAGTCGGTTTGACTGCGGTTCACCACAAAAACGGCCTGTCTTCCGCCGGCTTCATCGAAGCAGGCAGAGACATCCAAAAGCGGCACGTCTCCGAACTGTTTGGTTTCATATTTCGGACACTGCACAAGCACATCCAAAGAGCTGCCTCCGGCGAACTTCCTGAACAGCATAAACGGATAGAAGATGCTTTGTTTTAATATTTTATCTGCGGTGGTGAGTATCGGAGCTATGACGTTAACGATCTGCGCCAGGCAGGCTATCTTCAACACGTCGCATCTGCGGAGAAACACGTTCATCCATTGGGCCACAACAAGAGCGTCTTCCAGATTGTACACTTCCTCGAGAAGGTGGGGGGCTTGGGTCCAACCGCCCTGCGAGATGTGGTTCTTGTACCAAACATTCCACTCGTCCCAGGAGAGGAATACGTTGTGCTTGGAGCGGAGTTTAGCCTTCACGTAGCGCAGTACTGCGGCAAGGGTGTCAACATGATTCTCGAACTGGACAGCCATAGCAAGATAGCTGGCAGTGTCGTTCTGCGGATTTCCGGCGTAGTAGTGCATCGAAAGGTAGTCCACCTGCTCCCAGCAGATCTCAAGGGTTATTCTGTCCCAATCTGGGTAAGTGGGCATGCTGGGTCCGGAAGAACCGCACAGCACAAGCTTGATACTCGGATCGTGCCACTTCATCATCTTGGCGGCTTCGCGGGCCTTCTTCGCGTAATCTTCTGCCTCAAGGTGGCCTATCTGCCAGTGGCCGTCCATTTCATTGCCCAAGCACCAATATTTCACGTTGTGCGGTTCGCGGAAGCCGTGCGAGGCGCGAAGGTCCGCATACTTTGTGCCGACCGGGGCGTTGCAGTACTCAACCAGGTCTGCGGCGTCTTGAATACTTCCGGTGCCGAAATTCAAACCCAGCATGGGTTCTGCGCCGAGCTTGCGGCAGAACTGGATGAACTCGTTTGTGCCGAACTGATTGGTTTCGATAGACTGCCAGGCAAGCTCTCTTCGGCGCGGCCGCTGATCGCGCGGACCAACGCCGTCGCGCCAGTTGTAGCCGCTTACAAAGTTGCCGCCGGGGTACCGGATAACGCTGAAGTTTAGCTCACGCAGTGCTTGGATAACATCTGTTCGGAACCCGTTTTCGTCGGCATAAGGCGAAGCAGGGTCGTAAATACCGCCGTAGATACAGCGCCCCAAGTGCTCGGCAAATCCGCCGAACAACAGCGGCGATATCTCCCCGAGCTTGCGGTTTGCGTCTATGTACATCCGCGCCTGAAACGGCATAGCTTATACCTCCTTTTCGGTTTTTGTGAAAAACAACATTGTAAATCGGTTCGCACCCCTCTAGGAATACGACATGCACGCAAAGAACCATTCCTGCGGTAGGTTTGGCAAAACCATCAAATTTGGCACTCTAATTCAGCAAGCTCAGTTTGGGCATTTCAAGGAAGTGAAAATGACCGATAGAGAGCGTTTCATCCAAACAATGCTGTTCGGCACCCCGGACCGCATACCGTACCACTTCGGCTGGCCGCGCCAGTCCACCCTCGAAGCATGGTATTTGCAGGGTTTGCCGAGGGGTATCGATTTTGCTGACTTTGTAGGTATGGACCGCATGGAAAGCCTGCCGGTGAATTTGGGCCCGGTTCCCCCTTTCGAGCCGGTGGTGCTTGAAGAGACCGATCGACACAAGGTTTGGATCGACGAGCTCGGCGCCAAACGTCTCGACCATAAAGTGCCGCCCACTCCGGGCTTCGTTACCCGAAAGTGGCTCGAATTCCCTGTAAAAACAAGAGATGATTTTCGTCGCATGATCGAGAGATACAACCCCCACTCTCCAGAGCGCTACCCCTCGGATTGGAATGAGCGCAAAAAACGCTACCGTGGGCGCGATTTTGTGTTGATGCTGGCCTTTCCATCCATGTTTTGGCGCGTGCGCGACTGGGTTGGCCTGGAGCGTCTCTGCATGCTGATGATCGACGACCCGAATTTCGTCCACGAGATGATGGAATACGTGGCCGATTTCACCGTAGCGGTTCTCGACCGCGCCCTACGCGAAGTGGATCTGGATTGGGTTTACTTCAACGAGGATATGGCCTACAAAACCAAGTCCATGATATCACCGAAGATGGTGAAGGAGTTTCTGTGGCCTAGGTACAGGAAGCTCGTTCGCTTCTTCCGCGAGCGCGGGGTATCTGTGCTGGTGATGGACTGCGACGGATACATCGGCGAGCTGATCCCCTTTTGGCTGGACGTGGGGATAAACGCTGTGGGTCCTGTCGAAATCGCCGCCGGCAACGACCCGGTGCTCTACCGCAAACAGTACGGGCGCAACCTGGCTATGATGGGCGGTATCGACAAGCGAGAACTCCGTTTCGGCAAGGAGGAAGTCCGCCGAGAGGTGATGAGCAAGGTCCCTTGGTTGGTGGAGCAGGGTGGATACATACCCGCCGTCGATCACGGAGTGCCGCCGGACGTACCTCTGCGGAACTATCTGTATATGTGCGAGCTTATCAAAGAGATTGCCTGCGGAGGAAGGTACGACTTGTTCGAGCCGCCCGGCCTGCTGGAGGCACAGCTTGGCCCCATACAGGAGATGTGGTCGCCTGAAAAAGCCTGGACTGTACCCGACGAATAGTCAGTTGGCTTTGGTTCGCTCCAACAGGTGGTTTGTGGAATAAACCTCTGGGAGTGATCAAAGCCATGCCATCTGATCTACCCATTAAGCGGCTTCTAACGATGGCGGCAGTCACCGCCGTACTGCTGTTTAGCGGCACGGCACTAGCTCAGAGCGGCGGTTTGCTCGATATTACTTTGAGCAGTGACAAAAGCCAGTTCAACCCTGGCGAAGTTGTGACCTTCCAGGCAACTGTGCGGAACCTCGCAAGCGCCGGAGGCTCGGTGGAAACTCTTTTTCTGACTGCAACTTATCAGGATCCCAGCACGGGCCGTTTGCTTTTCGCGGCGTCCAATCCGGTTGAGCTGAAAAGAGCTGTTTGGCGGGCAACAGCACTGCCGCTGAAAATTGTCCTTGGGACACTGCTTGCGGTTGTTCCCGGAAGCTTTACGCTGGACGGCACTGCGGTGACACCGAACTTTGATGAAGAGGGCAATCCTGTGGTGCTGGTGCCCAACATTGAACCGGGACAGACCAGGGTTGTTCGGTGGAAGTGCACGGTTAATTGAGGGGAGTTAGTCTAACCCAAGTTAAACCTACTGCCGCTTGAGCTTCTGCCCACGGAAACTCTGTTTTCCACGTCGGCAACGCCGGGCACTGCCAGAACCGCTTCTTCCGCGGCCGCCCGCTGCTGCTCGGTGTCAACCATGCCCTCCAAGACCACACGGCCGCTGCGCACCGTCGCCGTAAGCCCGAAAGAATCTATCCTTGGGTCACTGCTTAGTGCTGCGCTCACCTTAATCCCCAAGATTATATCCTTCAGCGTCTGGGCAATCACTTTTTTCCGCTTGCATGCTTTAAAGGTAACCCAACACTTTTGGGGGCTTACTCATCGTTACCAGTTCTTCTTCAGCGCGGGGATAGGCGTTTGGCGCCTCACTTGTGTATGAGGAAGCACGGTAAACCTGCCCTCCCTGAGCCGACCTCAGTTGTGTAATATTCTTTTAACATTGGGTATATAAACAATGCAAATCAAAAAGGAGGGAGCAAATGCCCCGCCTTGAGCTGACCCCAGAAGAGCATGAAACGCTTTTGCATTTCCTCGAAGATTGTTTGGCAGAACTGCGCGCAGAGATATCTGACACTGCCAGACACGGATTCAAAACCGCTCTTAAGCACAAGAAGCAGATTGTTATGCAGATTTTGGAGAAGTTGAAACAGCCTGCTGAACAAGCCGCTTAAGCCACCGTTCTTTTCTGAAGGCCTTAGAACCTCAGTCGTGGATTGTTAAGCATCTCGTTGAAAAGCGCTGTGCGCAGTACACGGCAAAACTCTGCGGCTGTTTCCTTGGGGTTTTTGCCGTTTGCTGCGGCGTCTGCTTCGGTTACGGTGAACACCACCTGCTTGCGCACCACGACCGATTTCCCATCAACTCCAACAGCCACTTCCTGAGGAGATGGCTCGGTATCCAGCACCGAGTTTATGCGCTTGGCTATTGCCGTGGCTCTTTCCACGGCAGTTTGGGCATCATCTGGACCAATCGAGGCGAGCACCTTTCCTGCTAGAACCAGCTGTGCGCTGTTTCCAAGATCCCTAACCTGAACCTGTTTGGAATAAACCACGCGGCGGCGGTATATGGGAATTCCTTTTTCTCGCAGGGCTTGTTCAAGAGCCGTTGCACGTTCTTCTGAGAGCGGGTGAGTTCGGTATATGCCCCAGTCGATCTTTGGCCGCCAGAATTCTTCGTTTGCAAGCCGCTCCATAAACGTAAGGAGTCCAACGGGGTTGTAGGGGGTTTTCTCCAGATACTCCAGCGCGGTGGCGTCGGCTTCCTGCTCAAACTTAACGCTGTAGCCGCTCAGCTTCGCCTGAGTTATCCACTGCGTTACCATAACTGCGTCAGATGCCACTTGGTTTCCAGAGGCCAAAACAACAACCATTGCCGCAAGCGTTGAAAGGCTCAGCTTCTGCGATTTCTCGATGAGCTTGCGAACATGGTGTTTGGTTACGTGAGCGATTTCGTGCGCAATTACCCCAGCAAGCTCGTCGTCGGATTCCACTTTATCCAGGAGGCCTTTGTGCAGGTATATGTAGCCGCCGGGGAGGGAGAAGGCGTTAACATCGTTGCTGTCTATAACGTGGAAGGTGTAGGTTATGTCCGGCTCATCAGACTGTGCGGCGGCGGCCACCGCTCGGCCGATTCGTTCAACCCTTTCGAGCACCTTCGGGTCCGTAATGAACTTGTACTCCTTGGCAATCTGTTCTGCTGCTTCCTTGCCTATCTGGCGTTCTTGTTCGGTGGTTTTGCCGAACAAAGGCTGGCCGGTAGACAGCACGATGAACAGCACTGCCGCCCAGCCGGCCCAGCGAATTAGAAGCTTTAAACGCCCAAAACGAATATCCACAATAAAGCCCCTTTGGGCGGAGGAATCCCCAAGGTTAGCTCTCACCCTTAATTATTGCTTCCATAGTATTAGACCGCAAACCTTCTGGTCCCGTTTCATTCGAGCGCCAGAAAAATAAAAGGGCCTGGACAAAAAGCCAGGCCCTTTTGAGTGCTAAAGCGTACCCAGGCCGACCGCCGCCCGCAGTATCAAAAGCACCTCGTTGATGGCGATCCTGCCGTCGCCGTTCAGGTCGCCTGCGCTGAGCTGTGCCTGGGTTGGCTGTATGATGCCGACGGCTATTCGCAGAGCCATCGTGGCATCCACAATGTTCACCTTCCCGTCGCCTGTAACATCACCGCGCACCACAGCGGCTGGAGGCGGTGTCACCGCTTCCTTCGCCGTGGTGAACGACCAAGTGTACTCCTGCTGTAGGGGCGTTCCGGCGGCGTCACGGGCGCCGGTGGTTATGGAGGCGGTGTAAGTGGTTCCGCCGGCCAGCGGGGCGGACGGCGTAAATGCCGCTACAAAGTGCACCGCGTCGTAGGTTACCTTGCCGGCCACCAGACGGCCGGATGCATCTTTAACCACAAACGTGGATGTGTTGATAGAAGCGGCATCCATTGCGGTTGCGAACGCTGCCGTCTCCACTGTCGTTGGCGAAACGTCCTTCTCGCCGGATATAGGCGTTGTGTAGGTCACTCGCGGCGGCTCGGAGCGGATGTTTCCGGTTAGATCCAGATACCACACTCCATCGCCCATTGTGCCAGCGTACAGTCTGGATGGGTTTGCTGGGTCGAAGAAGAGGGCCGTTATGGTTCCGTTAGCGAGGCCGGAGCGGGCCGCCTGCCACGATTTCCCGCCATCTGTGGAGACGAACACCCCGCTGTCGGCCGTTCCGGCGAACATCCTTCCGGGAACCTTCGGGTCGAATGCAACCGCGTAGATCTTGTTGGTGGTGATGCCGCTGTTTGCGCGAACCCAGGTATCACCCTCGTTGGAGCTGAAGAAGACGCCGTCTTCATCGGTAGCGGCAAGAAGCTCGGTTTCGCGCAGAGGGTTCAGCGCGATGCGGTTCACGAACGGCAGCATGGAGTATCGGTCTGCTTCAGACCTGGGGCTTTCCAATCCGTTGTTGATCGGCTTCCACGCGGTTTCGCCTTCCCGGAGCCGGTAAGCACCCACGCTGGTACCGAGGAACATGGCAGTTGCATCTTTGTTCATCACAAAGCTATTTACAGTTGCTGTGCCCAATCCTTCGCTTACGTCCAGCCATTCGCCAGACGGATCCAGCCTTACAAAGGTGCCCTTCCCTGCAGTGCCTATTATCACCGCATTTTCGGCATCGGTCATTACGGAGACTATTGGTGGGTGTCCTTCTCCGGAGAAGAAGAACATGAGCGGATCCGCCAGCTCTTCCGAGTACAGGAACCACTCGCCTCCGGCATCTTCACTTACGTACAGGCCGGCGTTTAGGGTTCCCACAAAGACTATTCTTGGATCTGCAGGGTTGGCATCCACGCAGGTTGGGAAATATCCCTCGTCGATGCCGGGGGCTATTTTTTCGAATCTACCGTCGTTCACACTTCGGAACACGCCACCCGGGCCGGCCATGTAAATGATCTTCAAACCTCCGGCGGCAGATCCCGCCAAGCCGAGCACAATCTGCCCTTCGGTGCCGGGCAACTGCTTCCAAGCCGCCACGCCGGGCGGCGCCGCTGGTGCGGTAACGCGTACGTTGGTCCGCCCCTGAACTGCACCGACTTTTGCCACCACTGTTACCTGTCCGGCCTTCCGTCCGACGAAGATCCCGTTGGATGAAATCTCTCCAACATCCTGCGGGCCTTCGAGGCTCCAGGTTACAG
The DNA here is from genome assembly GCA_049969055.1 of Armatimonadota bacterium. GTDB lineage: Bacteria > Armatimonadota > DTGP01 > DTGP01 > JBMFPP01 > JBMFPP01. The sequence continues at coordinate 9,753 of JBMFPP010000059.1, forward strand.
CGGCGTTCTGGATGGTTTGGCCGGAAGCATCCACCACTACGGCGTAGAACCTCTGCTGTTGTCCCACAGCAACGACGGCATCCTGAGGCTGTACCTGTATGGCAGCCGGTACCACGGGCTCCGGCGGCACCGGAGGAGGAACCGGTTCGGGAGTTGGGGTGGGTACAGGCGGCAGAGGCGTTGGGGATACCACTTCGTTGGGCGGATCCGGAGCCGGGCCGGAATCTCTGATTATAGCCGCAGGCAGGGTTTTCGCCAGATTGTACTCTCGGCCGTCGAAGCTTACGGCTATTCCAACCGAATATTTTCCTTCACTTCCCTCCGGTAAGGAAAAAACGAACTCAAACCGGGTGACGGGGCGTTGATTTCCCCCACGCAGAAGCACC
>JBMFPP010000060.1:0-9997 GCA_049969055.1 Armatimonadota bacterium
CATCTATTCCATCTGTAAACGAAGTGCTACAGCAGGATGCTGTTGCCGAACTTCTGGAAAAGCATCCTCGCCCCATAGTGGTTGATGCAGTGCGCAATGTGCTGGCGGACGTGCGCCGAAGCATGCTGGAGGGACACTGCGCCGTTCCTCCAGTCCAGGAGATAGAACAGAGGGTTCGGCTGATGGTGGAGGCGCGCACCCGACACAGCCTTCGGCGTGTTATCAACGCCACCGGGGTGGTGCTGCACACCGGCTTGGGACGCGCGGTTATGAGCAAACAGGCAGCTGAGGCAGTGGCAAATGTTCTGCGCGGTCACTGCAACCTGGAGATCGACCCGGAAACCGGCAGGCGCGGTTCCCGCGACGTGCACACTGCGGATCTCCTATCCGAAATCACCGGGGCCGAAAGTGGGACCGTGGTGAACAACAACGCGGCCTCCGTTATGCTGATCCTAAACACAATCGCCGACGGCAAGGAGGTAATCGTAAGCAGAGGAGAGCTTATTGAAATAGGCGGCTCCTTCCGAATGCCGGACGTAATTAAGAAAAGCGGAGCAGTGCTTCGCGAAGTCGGCACCACAAACAAAACCCACCTTTACGATTACGAAGCCGCAATCTGCGAGAACACAGGTGCTATTCTCAAAGTGCACCAAAGCAACTACCGAATGATCGGGTTCACAGAGCAGGTTGCCCTTGCAGAGCTGGTTGAGCTTGGCAAACAATACAACCTGCCTGTGATCGAGGACTTGGGAAGCGGAGCGCTGGTGGATACGCGCGCTTACGGTCTCTCCGCGGAGCCGATGGTCCAAGAAAGTGTGCGGGTCGGCGCTGACTTGGTTTGCTTCAGCGGGGACAAGCTTCTGGGAGGTCCGCAGGCCGGGATCATCGTTGGAAAACGGCATTACATCCAGGCAATCAAGAGAAACCCCCTCTTCAGGGTGCTGAGGTGCAGTAAAATGGTGTACGCGGCATTGGAGGCCACGCTGAGGCTGTACTTGGATCAAAACTTCGCCGCCGAATACGTGCCTCCAATCAAAATCATTGCGCGCACCCCCGATTCCATTCGGGCCGACTGCGAATTTGTCCTCAAAAGCTTGTCTCTCGAGGCCAAAGAACGCTTCAACCCCCAAATAACAGCTGGGGAGTCCGAAGTCGGCGGCGGGTCTCTGCCCGGGGAGCGGCTTCCAACGCACTTACTGACTCTGCACCCCAAAAACACAAGCGCCGAAGAGCTCGCCAAAAAGCTTCGATTCTGCGAGCCCCCGATATACGGGCGCGTTTCCAAAGAAGCGGTCCTGCTGGACTTTCGCACCGTGCTGGATGGGGAAGCACCGGAGGTTGCAGCGGTTTTAAACAGGCTTGCGTCGGAACTATGAAAAGTCGAAATTCGCTGATTTCGCCAGCCGCACAGCCGGTTCGCATATGTGCAGGGATGCCGAAACTGCACGGCGTAAAATATCTTAGAGCACCAAAAGCAAGGCCCCGCCGATGGGTGAAAGCTACGATGGCAGAGAAGGTAAAACTTACATCGCTGGCGCACTGCGCTGGGTGAGCGTCGAAACTCAGCTCAGCTGAGTTAGCCCAGGTCCTGGGCGCGCTTCACACAATAGAAGACCCGCGCGTGCTGGTGGGGTTCGATACGGCGGACGACGCTGGAGTCTTCCGCCTGACCGAGGATATTGCTATCGTCCAAACCGTGGATCTTTTCCCGCCGGTTCTGGACGACCCATACTGGTACGGCGCGGTTGCGGCGGCCAACTCCCTAAGCGATATTTACGCCATGGGAGCCAAACCGATCACTGCGCTGAACATCCTCGCCTTCTCCGAGAAAACATTGCCGGCGGAGATGGCAGCCGAAATACTGCGTGGCGGGGCCGATAAGGCGCGGGAAGCTGGAGTCCTAATTATTGGAGGCCACTCGCTGAGGGACGTAGAGCCGAAGTACGGAATGTGCGCAACTGGTATAGTCCACCCAAACAAGGTAATCACAAACGCCGGTGCCCGTCCGGGCGACCTGCTGGTGCTTACCAAGCCGCTGGGCACGGGAATTATTACCACCGCCGGAAAGTTTGATAAAACAACACCAGATGTTATCGAGCAGGCAACCCAAGTGATGGCGGCTTTGAACCGCGGCGCATCGGAGGCGATGGTGCGCGTTGGAGTGCACGCGGCAACAGATATAACCGGATTCGGACTGATGGGCCACCTTCTGGAAGTTCTGAAAGCAAGCGGCGTCGGAGCCGTTGTTCGCTGGCGCAGTGTGCCAATTATAGAGGCGGCGCTGGAGCTGGCGGCAAAAGGCGTTGTCCCGGGTGGAACCCTCTCGAACCAGGCTCAGATGCTGGAATACACAGACTGGGGCGATACACCAGAGGAAGTGAACTTGGTTTTGTGCGACGCCCAGACATCAGGCGGACTTTTGATATCTGTGCCTCCGGATCGGGCTAACGAACTTATGGCTGAGCTGAAGCGCGAAGGCGTCCCGAATGCAGCCCTCATAGGCGAAATAACCGATGGTCCGCCCGGTGCAGTAAAAGTTGTATAGTTTGCTTTTCCAGAGAATTTTGGGCCGAAAATAGTGTGGGCGTCTTCTCTTCAAGCGAAAGGTTAGGGGTTCATATGGCGGTCCTGCTGATTGGGTACGATGTAGAAGCAGATGGAGCTCCCCATGTCACGCGCAGTTTCCTAAAAGCAGTTAGGCCCCTGCACCACGAGTTCGAGGCCCCCTGTACGCTTTTCCTCCTCGGGCGAGTGGTGGAGCAAAACACAGACAGTCTGCTTCCTTTCGTAGAGGATCCGCTTTTCGACATTCAACAGCACACCTACAGCCACAAACTGCTCAAAACCGTGTGTATGGAGGATGACACGGGCCAAATAACCGTGTACCAAGGCACTTCTGTGAAAGAGATAGATGAAGACGTCGGGCGCGCCCAAAGCGTCTTAAAGGAGCTTCTCGGCGTAAACCCCATAGGCATCTGCGGTCCTTACGGCTACTACCGCGGTCTTTCCGACCGACCCGACGTGTTGGAAGTGCTCCACCGCCACGGAATCCGGTTTCTGCGCACCTACAGCCGAAACGAAAAAGACTTCCAGCCGGTGTCCTTCTCGGTCCAACCCTTCTGGTACACACCGCAAGGCTTTCCGGACATGTTGGAAATACCAGTGCAGGGATACCAAGACCTGTACCTTAGAAACACATTGGGGTGGAACCGAACGGATCTGTACATCCAACGCATCCTGCGCCACCTGGACGCGGTAGCCGAGAAAAACTTGGTATGGTCCTACTGCCAGCACGACCACTCCAACCGCGGAGATGAAGAAATGTCGATTGTGCGAGCGCTTCTGGCGCGAGCCAAAGAGCTTGACATGCAGATTATGTCTCACCGTGAATTTTACGAAAGCCAGAAAGCTAACTAAAGAACGACCCAGCGCTTGCCATAATCGCGTTCGGAGTTTGTTCCAGACTGTGCTGTAATTAATTTTACGGAGGGGAAATTTTATGAAGCTCAAAGTATTTGCGGTTCTGGTTTCCATCTGCACCGCCCTTGCCGTAAGCGCGGTGTTCGGGCAGGAACAGGTGCGAAAGCCGTGGGGCATAAAGGTGGGAGTCCTGAGGCCCGACAGCACCGCATGGCGCGATGAAAGCAGAGACTACTGGTTCCTAGGCGGGCTTGATTACACCTTCAGAGTAGCTCCGGACGGCTCCGAGAACATCGGCTCCTTAGAATACGGATCCGGAAGGTACGGAAACAGGATGTGGTCCCTGCAGGGATTGTACCGCCTGAGGGGATATGCCAACGGAGAGAAAACAAGCGCAACCTACTACGGAGCAGGCTTTGGAATATATTCCGCCAAGGTGAAAACAGCAGACGATGTTGAAGATACGGTTACCCGCCCGGGCATTCCGATCCTGGCTGGAGTAGATCTAAGCGGCGGAATGTTCGTGGAGCTGAAATATCACTTTGTTTTCGGCAAAAGCCTGGGACGCAAGCTGTCCGGCTTCACAATGGCGGTTGGCTACAGGTTCTGATACAGCCGTTCCTTTCTGGGAGCAGTGCTTGATCCTTTAGGCGCTGCTCCTCGTGGCACCCGCCCTCAACGGCGGGTGAGGATTGAAACTGTTCATGGAGGTTTTCCTTAAATGGCGTCTCCGAGCACGGACAACCGCAAGGTTGTTCTCCTAAAAAGCATTGAAACCCAAAATCGATTTTACGTGCTTGCACCGCCGGAGTCAGGTTGGAAAAATGCAGATACCATCCCCTCTTTCCCCGATGATGTACTCTTGGGCATCGCCTACCCCTGCTTGGAAGACGGTTTGAACGACTTTGCCACGATCAGAACAACTTTCGAAACGCTGGATTATAATCCGGACGATCCAGATCTGCGGCGGGAAATGATGGTAATAATATTGGAGGCCAGAGACAACCTTCGCAAGCGTTTAACAGAACTGAGAGATAGAATAGCCAGGAGGCAGGCCCACTTCCTCGGCACTGACTTGGCGGAGTTCAAACAGTATGCGCTGAACTTGTGCACCAAAGGTGCAATCAGGCGCACAATGGACAATATGATGAAGCTCGACGTTTTTGAATCCGTGGCCGAATACGAAGCACAAGCGGGAATAACTTCGTCCGACAGAACCATGTTCTACTACGAATTCAACACAGGGCGCTCTCTGGAAGAGCTAGCCGCAATGGACCCGCATCAGTTCCTGGTGCATCTATTCGAGGATGTTCTGCAAGCCGTTCAAAACAACGATTATTACCAAAGCAAATATACGTTCGACCGCTATGTTTTTCAGAAGTTTATAGCCCTTATGTTTATCAATTACGCCACCACTGACCCCATATTCTACGGAACCAACAAAGCGGACTACGGGGTTTCTGCAGACCGGGATATGAGCGATACACCGCTGTACCGCGCCGTGCGGGAGGCCCTGCTGAAGCTGGAATCCGAAAACGGCTTGGCCCCTGCTCGCGAACCTGCACCGGTTGAAGACGTGGTGGCCGCCGCCGAAAAGCGCCTGCTCGAGCTTCCAAGCACCCCAATCATGGAGCAGAAACTCTTGGTGCCCCTTAACTCTATCTGCAGGGTGGCTGAGCAGTTATCTAAAATGGATAATCCGCACGCCGGCGAGTACGGAGAGATGATACTCAAAGCCGCTTCATCCATAATCCGAGAGCTGAAAGAGATGAACATTATCTCACCGCTCGCCCGCGATCCAGCCGAAAGAACAGCAAAACCCCAAGGAGAAGCCTCTTCGTAAAGAGCGCGCCGCTGAAGCTTTCCACTTGCACATAAAGATGGATGTTCGGCGGCGCGCCCTCGTCGGAGGGCAAAGCTAGTAAGCTTTGATAAGCTCAAGCATTTGGCGATCCAAGTTGTACTTGTTTCGGAACTTCTCATAGCTTATATCCTTACGGCCACTGTCAAGCACACCGAAAGGGCCGCGGAGGTTCCAAAGCGCCCAACCCCAACCGGCATCTTTCCACTGCTGTAACCGGTCTTTCATCCAGGCCAAGACCACTTTGTGCGGCGTCTGGTTGAAAGCCCCCCACTCGCCAACGTGAACTCCCACACCCATAGCCTCAAGCTGTTTCCAAGGCTGTATTCGCTCGCGGTACAGGCGGTCGCGGTCCCACCCCGGATTGCCAGGCAGAGGCCAAGTGGGCTCCGGCCAAGTGTCAGACCCTCCTATCCAAGAAGCCTTGTAGTGGCTGATCTGCATGGGGTCGTAGCCGCGTGTGCTTTGGGCAATTTTAAGCGGCGCCAGCTCTGGAACTGGAGCGGTGCCCCAGCGTATTCCGTCTGCAATCACAAGCCGATTGGGATCTTCGGCGCGTATGGCACGCACCAAAGCCGTGGCCACGCGAACATACGAAGCACTGGGAATGTTGCCTGGCTCATTCAAAAGGTTGAAGCTGAGATATTCATTCGGAACCCCCTTGTACCTCTTGGCGAAAGCGGCCCAGTGGTAACAGCACAGCTCCAAAGCTTCCTCCTGCGACCACAAGTCCAAAGGCTCCCGAGGGGGGTTCACACAGTATCCCGGCGCGCGGTGGAAGTTTATACACACATGAATGCGTCGCGAACGCCCGAACTGCACAGCTTGGTCGATATCCTTGAGGACAGACTCCTTTAACTGCTTCGGGTTATTTGGGTCTGTCCAACAGCGGTAATCCATCGGCAGGCGAACGAAGTCGAACCCCCACTCAGCCATGATGTCGAAATCCTCTTCCCTAAACGGCTGATTGCGGTCCAGGGTGAACTTCTCAAGGAGGTTAAACCCCCTCCAACGCGGCAGTTTGGAGTAAGACACCTTTACAGCTCCCTTCTCTGCAGGCACTCTCCGCGCAAATGCTGTTTCATCAGCACCGAAAACCGCCGCACCGGCAAAAGCAGCAGCTCCGGTTAGAAGATCGCGTCTTTTCAATTCCTAACCCCTTCAACGGATTTGGCAGTGAAGACCAATTACCGGTTCCGCACCGACCCTTCATATCCTCCCGCACCAAATTCTGCCTCGGGCTCCTTCTGCAGGTCGTTGACATGAGAGAAAAAGAGCGGCTATACTTGTGGTGCTTGGAGCGGCAAACCGGAGGGTACCGAAGTTGTCTGCAGAAGCAGGCCGTTGTGGTTTGGGGCACCTGCGGCTCTTGAGGCGTCCTTCTCCTCGAAAACGACCGGGGTTCACGCTTATTGAACTGCTTGTTGTAATTGCAATCATAGCAATTTTAGCCGCTGTTGTGTTCCCCGTTTTAGCCTCGGCTCGAAGGAGGGCGTACCAAGCCGAGTGCGCCTCCAATTTAAAGCAGTTGGGCATTGCAATACATGCATATGCCCAGGATTGGGACGATACGTTTCCGTACGCCGTGGACGCAACCGATATGTACAACGTTGACGTATGGTCCCAATCCAGGGTTGTGTGGCTGGTGCCCGACGCCGAAGAGCGTGTGCGCCAGCTCCTAAGCGTACCAAACCGCGGCGGCTTCATCGATCAGGTTTTGAAGCCGTACGTCAACTCCCAGAAGCTGTGGCGCTGTCCGGCGGATATAGGACTTGCCTTCACCCACTACGGACTAGTCTACGGAGGTTGGGATACTGGAGGGCAATCGGCTTTCGATGCACTCGGTATGAGCTACGGCTACAGAACAGAGCTCGGATTGGCTGGGTATACGCTGAGCGGTTTGAAAAAGCCTTCCAGCGTAAATGTGCTGTTCGATATGGCCGGGTACTGGCACACAAGATACTCCAGGCCGGTGCTTAGCCCTTCGTTGGATACGAGCGACGTCCATAAGTGGTCGTTTAATGTGCTTTACGCAGACGGCCACGTAAAGAACGAGATCTATTCGGAATACGACGCCAGCTGGAACACCGACAAGCCGGAAGAAATGGGACCTCCGGCAACACCAGAGAGACTGCGCTAGCGGCGGTAGGACCGGCTTCAGCCGGGACCAAGACGTGGAAACCGGCTTCCGCATCTCGCGGAGGTTTGCAAAATGTTGCGCCCAACGAACAACCATCGGGGCTTCACGCTTGTGGAGCTCTTGGTGGTGGTGGCAGTTATCGCTCTGCTCGCCGGGGTTATGTTCCCCGTGTTCGCAACAGCCAGAGCCACGGCCCGCAACAACGGATGCGTCTCTAACCTCCATCAGCTTGGCCTAGCCATCCAGTGCTACGCACACGATTACGACGATCTTTTTCCCTACGGCATCGACTTTGCAGATAAATACAACGCTTCCAGGTGGGAGCACCCCTTCATTCCAGACGCCAGGCAGAGAGTGGAAACACTTGCCAGAGAGGATCGGCTTCTTCCAGAAGTGATGAAAAGCTACGTAACCAACCGACTGCTTTGGAGGTGCCCAGCAGACGTTGGATTGAGATTCACGGATTTTTCGCACCTCATTGCCGGTTTTGATACCGGCGATAAAACCGCTTTCGAAGCCTTCGGTATGAGTTACGGCTACAGAACCGAACTGGCACTGCTGGAGAAGCCGATAACCAGCCTGCGAAAGCCATCGGAAGTGAACGTGCTGTCCGACTCAGCTGGGTACTGGCATACAAGATACCACCGCAACCCATTGGCTCCCTACAGAGATACTCTCGACGAGACAAGGTGGGCGTTCCACGTGCTGTTTGCAGACTGGCACGTAAAGTACATATCCTACCACGAGTACACAGTTCTGGCTTGGGGAACAACCCTGCAGGATCGCGATCCGTTCGACCTTCACCCGGAAGCTGAGCCGGCAAGGCCGCGGCTTCGCTGAACACGGGGATCCAGCCATCCATACAGCAAATCTACTAAGAGGTTTACAACCACAAAGCTCGCGGCCATAACCAGAGTTGTACCCTGTATCACCGGATAGTCGCGCCGGAAGATCGACTCCACCGAGGCGGCCCCAATTCCCGGCACGGTGAAGATGCTCTCAACCACGAAAGATCCCGAAAGAAGATAGCCAAGCGACGTTCCCGCCACGGTGACCACCGGCATAAGTGCGTTTCGCAGTGCATGGCGGGTTATGGTTTGCCACTCGGACAGGCCTTTGGCTCTAGCCGTGCGAACGTAATCCTGCCGAAGCACCTCGATCATCTCTGCGCGCGTGAGCCGCGCAATCATGGCGGCGGGTCGCCCGGCAAGAACCAGCGCCGGCAGTACAACATACTGCGGAGCACCCCATCCTGCCACCGGCAGCCACCCCAGCTTAAGAGCAAACACCAAAATAAGCATGGGACCGAGAACAAAGGTTGGGATCGATACACCGGCCAAAGCGGCCAGCATACAGACCCTGTCGAGCCACCTTCCCTGATTAACGGCGGCTATCACCCCAAGGCAAATACCAACCACCAAAGCCACAGCCATCGCAGAAACAGCCAGCAGAGCGGTATTAGGTATTCCATCGGCAAGTATATCGGTTACGGGCCTGCGAGTAACGTAAGAAATTCCCAAATCCCCGCGAACCGCGTTGGCTAAATAGGAAGCATATTGGACAAACGGATGCCTATCCAGGCCCAACTCGTGCCTTACGCGCTCTTTTGCCGCCGGGTCTGCGTGCTGACCGAGGATTATCTCCACAGGGTCTCCTGGTGCTAAGAGGCCCATGAAGAATGTCACAGCAGATATAAAAAGCAGTGTCGGAACAGCAAGCGCCAAGCGCCGAAGAATGTAGGCAAGCATAAGACCAGGCTATCTAAGTGCTGTATCAATGTAAGTTTTGGTGTGCGGCAGGTGTCCCATTAAGCAGTTTCTGTCTCCCTTCACGTAAGGCTTCCAAAGCTCCACATCCCTCTGGTAGAAGAGAGGAATCCAAGGGGCATCCTCAACCACGATGCGCTCCGCCCGGCGGTAAAGCTCCAATCGTTGCTTCTGGTCCATAAGCGCATCAGCCTGGTCGCACAAGCGGTCGAACTCCGGGTTGCTGTAGCCGATGGTGTTCTCCGGGGCCTTTGAGTGAAGCATCAGGGAGAGGAAGTTCTGCGGATCTAAATAATCAGCCATCCACCGAAGCAGGAAGAAAGGCAAAGTACCGCGGTTGCGCTCCTGTAGGAAAACACCCCACTCCATCTCGCGCAGTTTGATATCAACACCGAGATTGCGGCGGTACATTTCGGCGGCCGCCTCCGCCAAGCGCCGCAGATCAACCATCTGCTCGCGGAAGGTAAGGGTCAGAGGAGGCAAACCGCGGCCGTTCGGATACCCGGCCTGCGCCAGAAGAGAGCGCGCCCTCGCAGGATCATATGGAAGACCCTTGAAGTTTGGATCATGACCGGGAATTCCCGGCGGCAGAATGCCGTTCGCTGGCTGATTAATGCCCTTAAGCGCAAGCCTGATCAGAGCCTGCTTATCTATAGCCATGGCAAAAGCCTGCCGCACGCGCCTGTCGCGAAATGGCGGATAAGCACGCTGATTTAGTGCAAAATAGAAAACGGCCGGGCGGTCATAGATGCGCATTTGGCTTTTCAAAACTGGGTCGCGCGCATCGCGGTCGTAGTCTCCCATGGTAAC
>JBMFPP010000061.1:0-9989 GCA_049969055.1 Armatimonadota bacterium
CAACTGACTACACAGCCGATGGTAATGCCAACCAATCCGCCCACTCCGGAGAGAGTGGCAGACTCCGTTAGGAACTGCATGAGTATGTGGCGGCGCTTGGCACCAACGGCCATGCGTATGCCTATCTCTCTGGTCCGCTCCGTGACAGAAACCAGCATGATGTTCATGATCCCAATGCCGCCCACCAGCAAGGAAAGGCCGGCGATGCCGCCGAGAACCATTGCCAGAACCCCCAAAATACGGCCGACTGTCTGCATGAGCCGCATCTGGGTGTCCACCACAAAATCCGGACGGTTTCCGTGCCTGCGCATAAGGACGCGCCAAACCTGGTCGCAGGCTTCTTCGGCCCTATCCGGGCTTACAGCTTGAGCAAAGATAACGCTTACCCAGCGGCTTCCGAACACCCTTTTGTGCGCCGAGGTAAGCGGTACGTAAACGGCTTTGTCATAGTCCTCGTCGAAAGCCCTTCCCTTTCTTGCGAGAACCCCAACGATGGTTCCGGAGACCGGGCCGATCTTAAGATCGGCGCCGATGGGATTCAGCCCGCGCGCGAGGAACAGCTTCTCGTAAACCTCGTAGCCGATTACCACAGCTTTGGACCAGGTTTCCATATCCCGACGGTTGATGAAGCGCCCCATCAACAGCGACACAGCGCGCGTCTCTCGGTATTCCGGAACCACTCCTTTGACTTGGACATCCATGTCTCTGCCGCCGTAAGCCACCTTGGTCGGCACTGAAAGCTCCGGGGAAGCTCTTTTAATGAGGGGGCACTGAGCTTCGATGGCTTCGGCGTCTTCCATGGTTAGACCGGATATTCTCAGCCCAGCTCTGCGGCTGGCCTCGCTGGGATCGAAAAAGATGATTATCAGCGATGTGCCCAGCCCTTCGAACTCCCGGATGATTTTGCCTTTGAAGCCCTCTACGATTGAAACCATGATGATAACGGCCGCAACACCAATAACAACGCCGAGTATCGTGAGGGCCGAGCGCATCTTGTTGGCCCACAACGCGGTGAGGGCTATTGGTATGGAACGAAGGGCGACCATGGCTGTTAGGCTTTAATCAGCTGCGTTCGTTTGGACCTTTGATTTGGATTGTTTTGCGTTCAACAATGTAACGCTTATCGGCGCGAACGCGGGTGCCCGGCCGCAAACCGAAAACCTCCACAAAGGTTTCGGTCTCCAAACCAGTTTTAACCACTTGTTCCCGAAACTTTTGTTGGGTTGTTTTTGGTTTGAGGCGGAAGATAAGGGCCCAAAGGCTTGGAGAATTTGTTGTTGATTTTTCAGAGACCAGTACATCCACCACCTTACGGCCGCGCTTTTCACCGACGGCATCGATTGGGAGGCATGTGCATCTCGACTTTTTGGCGGTTATAATGCTTACGTTGGCACTCATGCCGGGGCGCAGAAGCCGGTCTGGGTTCGGCAGACGCACTTTAACTTTGAATTTCACGACGGTTCCCTGGGCCGCGCTGACATTTGGATCCAGGGCGGTTGTGGATGCCGGAGCAATGGCGGCAACCACACCTCGAAAAACTCTGCCGGGCACCGCATCGACACGTACCTCAACCGGTTGGCCAACCCGCACCTTGGCCACGTCCACTTCGTTGATCTCTGGAACAACCAGCATTTCTCTGAGGTCCGCGACGGTGCAGATGGTCATGCCGGAGGTGAAAGAAGACACGCCGGATGTGATAAGCTCGCCTTCCTCTATATAGCGTCGGATGACCGTTCCGGATGCCGGCGAGCGCACAACGGTGTATGAGAGCTGGCTTTCCAGCTCCTTCACTGTACTGCGCAGCTGCGATACCGAGGCGCGCGCCTGATTTAGGTCGGAACTGCGGATGCGCTCCTGAAGCGCTGCGGCTTTTGCAGAGGCCAGGGCGGCTTCGGCTTGCCGAACCGCCGCCAGCGCCTGACGCTCCTCCTCGGCTCGGATTTCGCACTGCGCTAATTCGGCCTCGGCGGCTTCAACAGCCGCTTTTTGAAGGGCAACCTGCGCTTCCGCCGCTTTGATCTCCTCCTCGCGCGGGCCTGCTTTCACCAAGTCGAGCTGTTTCTGCGCCGCTTGCGTTCTGGATTTGGCGATTTCCCACTGCGTTCGTGCGGCGTCCACATCGGATTGGGATACAAAACCTTTTTCGAAGAGCACCAGTTTGCGGTCGTACTGGCGCTTTGCCTCGGCTTCGGAGTAGCGCGCTTGGCGAAGGTTTTCTTCTGCCTGCTCGATCTCCTGCTGTCTGGAGCCTGCGCGCAGTTCCGCCAATCTGGCCTCGGCGGCCGCAAGGTTTGCTTTGGCCTGCTGAAGCGCCGCCGCGGAAATCTGCTTTTGCATCGAAAGGGCTTTTCTGGCTGCGGCTAGCCGAGCGCGGGCAGCGGCAAGGTTCGCTTCAGCCTGCTGGACTGATGTTGCGGTTTCTTTCTTCTGAAGCTCCCAGCCGACCTGAGCCCCTTGTGCTCGGGCTTGTGCGGCCCGGAGCTGGGCTAGAGCTTGATCGTATCGAGCTTGAAGCTCATCTCTGTCAAGAATGGCAATCAAGTCTCCGGCTTTTACCTCGTCGCCTTCGCGGACGGCCAATTTGAGTATTTTGCCACCCACCTTGGATTTAACATCCACCTTAACAACAGGCTGAATTATGCCGGTTTCGGTAACCTTGACGGTTAAATCGCGAACGGTGACGGCAACCGTTTTGCTAACAGGTGCCGCTTTTGCCCTGTGCGAGCGCACCCACATAACGGTGCCGGCCCCTGTCAAGACAAGGAATGCGGCGATCAACCGCCACCGTTTTAGGAAATATCTGAGCCTGGACATTTTTCAGCTTGACCTGAAGCTTGGTTGTGCGGTTGTGAACCGGCTTTGTCGGGCGCCAAAATCCCTTTCAGGAAAAGATCTACGCTGCTGGAGATAATGCGTTCTACCGGAAAACAGCATTTCGTGATAGCCGCTTGTATGAAATACATGCTGACCATTCCTATGAGTGCGTGTGCAGCCATGTCTGCATCCACGCGGCGGAACTCTCCGTTTGACATACCCTCTTGCAGAATCTGCGCAATTGCTTGTATAGCATCGGTGTAGTGTTTTGGGACCGACCAAGCGCCTTTCTCACCCAAACCGGTGAGCTCGCGGAAGACGATAACGAAGAGCTCCGGATTTTTGGCGATCTCTTCAGCGTACGCCGCAAGGAAAAAGTGAATTTTCTCCGAAGCTGTGGTACCGCGGTCGAGGGCGGATGCAATCCTTGCGGAAACCTCTTCCAGATCTTCGTTGATAAGGGTTAGGTACAGGTCTTCCTTATTGCGGAAGTGGTAGTAAAGCATGGCTTTGTTGGCTTCTGCCGCGGCGGCTATGGAATCCACTGTAACGGCGGCAAAACCTTTTTCCGCGAATAGCGTCCTGGCGGCTCGTTTAATCCGCTCGCGGGTGTTATCCAGGTGGGTGTTTGTGCTCATAGGTGTTAATTTTAACTAAATGGTTAGTTGAATTCTATCGCCTTGAGGGCCAAATGTCAACGCTTCTCGGGCGGGTTTTCGAAGTTGCGGCCGGCACAGAACGATGATGGGAATTCCGCTTCGTGCCCGCTTTAACTTGGCGAATATTGGGTTTAATTCGTTTCAGTGCCTTTCAGCGGGACGAGATGAGTGCATATTTTGCACTCTCCTGGGCTGTTCAGGCTGATGCAGGCGACGGTTGCATATCTGCCCCAGGCTCCGGGGTGAGCAATAACCGTGGTGTTGATAACGACCGGTGTATGGGTCTCCACGTGGCTGTGGCCTCCGAGGATCAGATCTATACCGCCCACCTGCTCTGCTAAAGCGCCGTCAATCTTCAAACCGAGGTGGCTTAGGACCACGACCACGTCGGCGTGTGGGCGAATTTGTGGGACTAGGATGCGCGCGGTTTCCAGTGGATCCTCGAAGAGGATGCTGCAGAGGCGCCTGGTCCACATTCTGCGGGTTACCATCGGCACGGTGAGGCCGATGAAAGCGATATTTACCCCCGCAACGCTGGACATTATATGAGACAGCACCGGAAGGCCTTCCGAGGCATCTAGGTTGGCGCAGAGCAGTGGGAACTTGGCTTGTGAGAGCTTTAGCGCCATGATCTCGCGCCACACGTGGGTTTCGCGGTTCCCGAGGGCCATGGCGTGGTACCCTAGGTCGTCCATGATCTCGAGGGTGCGGTCCCCGGGGATGTAGCCGAGGTTGCCGGACTTGACGGCGTCTCCAGAGTCAACAAGTACGGAATTGGGATGACTCATTTTTAGGTGGAGGAGGGCATCTGCTGCCTCGGGAAGCCTTCCGTGGAGGTCTGCCGTATGGATTATTGTCACGGTTTTGGTCATGTCGGTTTGGCCGTCCGTCGTGCGGTGGAAACGGTTCAGCCGCTTTTGGTGCTTTCGGGGTCCAGGCACACCTCCTCGAGGGAACGGCTGACGTAATCTCGAACAGCTTTCTCCCAGCGGCCTTGGGTTTTCAGGATGGCTTCGATAGCTTCGCGGACAGCGCCGTGCCCACCGCTGTTTTTAGTTACGAAGTCAGAAGCGTTTTTCACCTCTTGGCAGGCGTTGGCCACGGCTATTCGGAGGCCGGCGGTGTGGAAGGCGGGAAGATCGTTCACGTCATCACCCACGAAAGCCACCTCATCCGGGCGGAGGCTGTATTTGGAGCAGAGGTCTTTCAGTGCGGCGGCTTTATTTTTGGCGCCTTGGACGATTTCGGACACGCCAAGGTCTTTCATGCGCTGTTCCACAGGCGGTGAGGTGCGTCCGCTGATCACCGCCACGGTCAAGCCGCAGTTAATTGCAAAGCGAATTCCCATGCCGTCGAGAATGTTGAAACTTTTGATCTCCTCGCCCGAGGATGAAATGGTAACGGAGCCGTCTGTCAGTACGCCGTCCACGTCCAGCGCGATCAACCGAACGCCTTTGGCTTTTTCCTGCCAAGAGGTGTTTGGACTCATATCTGCACGATTTCCCCTGTTTCTCCGGAGCGGCTGGCGGCAAGAACCAATTGAAGAGTCTTTGCGCCTTCGATCATTGGAACTGCCGTTTCGCTGTTCGTGTCGATTGCGTTCAGCAGGTCGAGTGCTTCGGCCTGGAAAAGATGCTTGTCCGCCGAGATAACGTTCTTAACCGCCCACGGCTTATCGGTGAAGTGAATAGTGGCGTTGTTGGCATCGTTGAAGTAAACGGTGATGTTCTTTGCCACAAGCTCGTATTGGTTAATCCACTGGCCTGGAATAGCTCCATCTGTGCCAGACACAGTTGCTACGGCTCCGTTTTTGAAAGTTATGACGGTGCCGCTTACGTCTTCGGACGTGAAGCCTTCTACGTCTTGGTGGAATAGATTCTTCATTCGGCAAAAAACCGTTTCCGGCTCTCCGAGGAAGAATCGGGTGAGGTCGAAGGTGTGGATTATCTGCTCCACCACCTGGCCGCCGCTTTTGGATTTATCGCGCCACCAAGGAGAGTGTAAGGAATTGCAGAAGTACTTTCCGACCATTAGGCCGGGCGGGCCGGCGGTTCCGTCCTCAAGCAGTCTCTTTACAGTTTGGACAGCTTCCCCAAACCGCGACATGAAGCCAACTTGCGATTTGACACTGTGCTTTACCACAGCCTCAACCATGCTGTTGGCTTTCTCCATAGTGAGTGCAATGGGCTTTTCGATGAAGACGTGGATTCCCCTTTCGGCGGCGGCCTCCACATCGTCTGTGTGAGCGAATGGTGGAAGACATATCCAAACGATGTCTAAGTTGGCCTTTTCGTACATATCGGTGTGAGATGTGTGAACGGAGCCTTTGCCGTCGGCGTACTGCTGGTTGAAGCTTTGGGCGCGGCTCTCGTCAATGTCGCAGAAGGCAACAAGTTCAACGCGGTCCGCGAGACCCAATAGGGTTCTTGCGTGGGCGTTGGCTATACCGCCGCATCCAAGGATACCCACTCGATACCTTCGCATGGCAACTCACCTCACTGAAATTTGATGCCTTATCTTCATGGGGACAGGTTTCGCAAGCCGTTTGGGACGGGCAACCCGAATGCAACTATAACCCGCCTTTCGGGGCGGAGTCAACTTTTGGCGGCGTTAAACGCTGGGTCGAGAGTGCTTCTGGAGTTTTGGGGATAGTGGGCTGCTCTCCGATGTCCGACTTCTTGACACCACAGCAGGGGTTAGTATATATATAAGAGGGTTTGGTTGCCTGAGTGCAGCGACTAAGCCTGGCGGACAGTGTCAAGAAGAGATTTCCCGCTGGGTTTGGGAATCTAGGCTCTAGCAAACCTCTGTTTGCGCTGGAGGACGCTCCTGTTCCTCTGGTATGAAGTACGGCACTGCCGTGGTAAGGAGAGAAAGGCTTATGAAAACGCGCGTATTTTTGTTGCTGTTGTGTACTGTATTGCTGATCGGCTGTATCCCTGTTGGTGCGGCTGTGGACAAAGCGGTTTACCGCGATGAGAACTACGCTCTGAGCTGGAATACGGCCGAAGTAGCCGATATGATCACTAACTATCTTGTCAGCAAAGGCTACAGGAAGCTGGATGCCCAGGGGTTCCGTGAGTTCTGCCTACAGCACATCAAGGACAGGGCAACCAGCGTTGTTGTTATGGCAAACGATGTTATTCCAGATACAGTTGCCGACCCAATTGGAGACACCTA
The DNA here is from genome assembly GCA_049969055.1 of Armatimonadota bacterium. GTDB lineage: Bacteria > Armatimonadota > DTGP01 > DTGP01 > JBMFPP01 > JBMFPP01. Next base: position 6,654 of record JBMFPP010000061.1, read on the forward strand.
CTCGCCCAACCCCAACAGCACATTGAATAGGTACCTGCAGAACGGCGGCAAGCTGATCTACCTGTTCGACTGGCCCGGCTACTACGTTGCTCTTTCGGATGGTTCCCGGCCGGCGTGGAACGATACGGGAGCCGCAGCGGCTTTCGGCTTCTGGGTTGCTAGGTGGGGTAGTTACGCCGATATTAACGCTCCGGTTGTGTTCACCGAAGAAGGCAAGAAGTGGGGGCTCACCAAACCTTGGATAAGCAAGCGTGCAACCGCCCCAAGTGATGTTGACATTGTTCTTGGCAACCCAGCGGGCCGCTCTGATGTGGCAATGCCTTGGGTGAAGACGTACGTTTGGGGCCGTCCCGGCGCCGGCATGATCTACCTTTACGACCTGCCGGCCGGTGATGCCGTTGCCGGCGGCTTCAACGATGAAGACTTGGCGCAGATCGACCGCGTGGCGACCTACTTCCCTGCCGGCGAAACAAAGCTGTACGGCATTGAGGGCGTTGTTACAGACGAGTCCGGCAAGCCCATTACCACCGGCGGCAAGATAAAGGTGCTCGGCCCGGAGGGTGTTATGACGGTCGCCGTGGCGGCTGACGGTACGTACGCGGCGGCAGTTCCGGAAGGGGAGTACACGCTTGTTCTGGACAGCCCAGACTACGGCGCAGATGTGATAAAGGTGAAGGTGGATTCGAGCACGCCTGTTGTTAAGAAAGATATCTCTGCATCGAAACTGCCGTCGATGAGTTTGGGCACTGCCGACGGTTACAGCTGGCTTATATGGCGCGGCGGCTCGATCTTCGATTTTGCCCCTGCCGATCCAGCCTTCAAAGTTACCAACGAGTGGGTTGATACTGAGATTCCGTCTGATGCCGAGGTGAGAGAGCTCAACGGCGCTTACTTCTGGTATCGCACTAAGTTCAACATCCCTGCCGATTGGGGGAAGTTCAACCGAGGTTTGATAATCGAGCGCTTCAGTGTTGAAGACAGCGATTGGACCTTCTTCAACGGACACTTCATTGGCAACACGAAGTGGAGCACAGAAGGCCCGAGGCGCTATTTCATCCCGATGGAGTGGGTTAACTTCGGCGGGGAGAACGTGCTTGTGGTTAAAGGCCAGCATGGAAATGACACCGCCGGTATGAACCGGAACGCGCCGCTGCTGCACCTTGCTCCGCCAATGGTCGGTGGGGTGCTGGTTACGGCGAAGGAGCCAGGCACCGGCTACCCGGCTTTGAATGCCACGGTTACCCTCAGCACCCTCAGCGGTAAGCAGGTGGCTTCGGATTTGGTTCGCGAGGCCGGTTACGTGATGTTCGGCGAGGTTCCGGCCGGTGAATACAAGGTTACTCTTCAGCCGGCTCCCGCAATTGCCGGTGTGAAGCCTGAGTCGATAACGGTAAAGGTGGAAAGCGGAAAAGTGGCGGAGGCGGTGTTTACTCCCACGCTTCTGCCGCTGGTGCTTCCGGGCAACCCCACTCCTTACGACGACGATTTCAGCGGCACAACGCTTGATAAGAAGTGGACGAGCGTTGAAATAGGGGATGCCGGAGGAAGCAGTGCCGCCGTGCGCAACGGCCAGCTGGTGATCACGGGTGCCGGAGCAAACATCTTCGGGAACGAGGATAATTTCCACTTCGTGTACCAAAAAATCAAGGGCGACTTCAGCGTGTCGGTGAAAGTGGTGACAGTGCCGGCACTGCACATCCTGTCGAAGGCCGCACTGATGATTCGCGCAAGCGAAGACAAGGATGCTGTGAATGCAGTGGTTTACCAATCTCCAACGCAGGACCAGCAGTACGGCTGTCGGTTCCAGTGGAGGCCGACCAAGGGCGCCACAACCAACGGCGGTACTGTTAACCTGGATCAACCCGGCACCAGGGAGCCAACCTGGCTGTGCCTGAGGCGTGAGGGCAAGAGGATCACTGGCTACTTCTCGGTGGACGGAAAGGTGGCTTCTTTGGTGCAGGGTGCCGATGTCACTATAGACGAGCTTCCGGATGAGGTGCTGGTAGGCGTTGGATGGGCGTCCCGCGGCGATGTTGGCGATGCGGTGTTCGATGATTTCACCGTTAGGCCGATAGTGAGCGTTCCACCGACCCCCGCGGTTGTTCCGGGAGATGTGAACGGTGACGGAAAGGTTGGAATACCCGACGCAACGTTGGCTCTCCAGATGGCGGTTGGTAAACTGCAACCGACTTCGGAACAGCTTGCCGCAGGGGATCTCAACAAGAACGGCCGAATCGACATTCCGGACGTAACCAAGATCTTGCGAGCCGCTATCGGGCTGGAGAAGCTGTCGTAGCGAAGCAAGTTCGATGGAGCCCCGCGTTGGGAGAGAACGAACTGCCCGGCGCGGGGCGCTTTTGTTTCAGAGCTTTTAGAGTGCAAGCTCGGTTCGAGGGATTGTAATGCTTCGTTTGTGCTGGAGAAGCGCGGTTCTGCTGTGGTGTTTGTATGCGGCTCTTTTCGGCACACCCGGCAGGTGTGTGGGCGCTGAAAAGCAGAGACTCACGATCCTGCACACCAACGATCTGCACGGAATGATGATGCCCTTCGACTATCCTGGTGCGCCGCTGCAGCATGTGCCGCCGATGAAGAATGTTGGCGGTTTGGCACGCCGCGCTGGGCTTGTGAAGCGGATACGATCGGCGGCTAAAAACCCGGTGCTGGTTTTGGATGCCGGGGATGTATTCACCCGTGGGCCGTGGCACGGCCGATTCTACGGCGAACCGGAGATCGAGGCCATGAATTTGATGGGCTACGATGCTATGTGCGTTGGCAACAACGAGTTTCAAGCTACCGGCAACACCGAAGCCCAAGCGAAGATGCTGACGCTGATGAGGCGAAGCCGCTTTCCTTGGATAGCCGCCAACCTAACTCAAGAAGTTTTGACAAACAAACAAGGACTAATTGAACGTCAAAACTTCTTGGTGGGAGATACGGGGGTGCCGGTGGAGGGGATACATCCGTTTGTGGTGAGGCGCGCCGGGAGTCTCCGTGTGGGCCTTCTGGGGCTTACCGCTGAACGCTCGGCTTATTATCCGCAAACTCGGGGATGGACTATCAGCGATGCGGTGGAAGCCGCGAAGCATTGGGTGCCGATCGCCCGGAGAGAGTGCGATGTGCTGATAGCAGTTACGCATGTGGGAATATGGCGGGATCGCCAGATAGCCAGGCAGGTGGCCGGGATCGATGCAATAGTTGGCGGAGACACCCATACTTTCGTTCACACTCCGGAAATGGTGAGAAATCCGAATGGAGTGCTGGTGCCGATTGTGCAGGCAGGCGAGTGCGGGGTGATGCTCGGCAAGCTGGATTTGGTTTTCGAGAAGAGGGAGACTT
>JBMFPP010000062.1:0-8968 GCA_049969055.1 Armatimonadota bacterium
ACCTCATACGATGTCTCTCCTCTGCTTTTTAAGCATTTTCTGCGCGCCGGGGGGGTAAGGGCTCCGGGATGTTCTGATCAAATCCGACGGAGACTGATACTGCTCCTCCGCCGGACTGCCAAACTTCAAAGTTTCCGGTTCTTTCGAACGCCAGTTCGCCTCGCTCTGTGCCGTCGGCGTCTTTCAGAACAAAACCTGACTGCGGTTTTACAATGAACCTTCTTTCCCTTCCAGGTCGGCTTAGAATAATCCCGGCGTCGGAAATTTTCGAATCCCTCCGCCGCCAATCCAGTTCCACTTTACTTTTTATCCCCGATCCAGACAGTCTGTAGTACACCTGAAAAGGCTTCCAGTGGAGGAATTTTACCGCTGTTAAGTAAACCAGAAGCTGCCATACCGCAGTAGCGGCGAAGGTAACGATACCGGTTTTCAGCGCTATTGCCGCCAAATACGGCACCACTGCCAAAAGCCATAACACAAGCCGATGCTTTGGATGCGCACCTATTTTGAAGCAGCACATATATGCCCAGAGCAGCAGAACCAAAACGGACAGTCCCTGCCAGATGCGGGGCGGCTTTAGCGTTGGCACCTCGGGCAGTTTTACCGGTTCGACAACCGCATTCATCTGGTGGCCGCTCATCCAAAACAGCCTGGATATTCTCGCCTCCAAAGCGGGATCGGCCGCTTGAAATAGGGACGGCTCAACTGTGACATCGCCTTTCGATACGGGCCTTATGCGCACTTGGGGTTCCAGCGGCTTTAAGTTCCACAGCCGCGGTGGTTTGGTGATCTCCACCCTCAGTATGCCTCCGATTCGATCGTGGGGGTGCAGTTCCAATGGCGCTTTTCTATCCAAGATCAGCTTCACATTCCCTACCAACTGCGGTTTTTCTCCAGGCGAAGCCACACTGCCGTTCAGGGTAATACCGCCGCGCCAGTGAAGAGTGTGGAACCGCGAGCGCACGGTAACGGGCATTTCGAAGGTCCAAACTGCGCCTTCCCTTCGCCTTTGCCAAATTTTATTCTCACAGTGGATAACCAAACCGCCGCGTTCCAAATCGCGCAGTACGGCCGCCGGTGTTGGGTTTTGGGGGGTAATAACCTTTTTCACGATTTCGCGAGCCGCATCCACCTGAGCTGCGCTGACCGGGGGTGCTCCCCGCTCATCCTTTAAGAGCCAGACTTCCAGAATCATCCCGCTCTGCGGAATTCGCGCCAAACGTGTAAGCGCCCCTTCTCTGGCGAGCCTGAGGGCGCTTTCATAGAACTCCCTATCAGGGCCTTCCGGTGCGCGGTCGGTGTCAACATCGGTTATAACATAGAAGATGGCGCCTGGTTCAAGATCAGATCGAGCCGGCAGTGCCTTCAGCGCCTCGATGCTGCGGCCCAGCGCCGCTGTTCGCATTGTTCCCCAGCCGGGTTTGCAGGTCAGCCTCAACCTGCCTATCTCCTCGGCCGCATCTACCGGCACAATCGATGACAGAACTAGCATCTCTCCAGGGTTGTCGTTAAGTTGGCGGTCAAAAGAAAGGACCACCAAGCGGTCGCCGTTCTTCATGATCTGGGTAATCAGGTTCTGCGCCAGCTCCACACCAAGGCACGGCCTTGGGTCGCGCCGCTGGTAGTAGGCTGTCATGCTTCCTGAGGTGTCCATCAAGATAACAAAGCTGACTGCGCGTCGGTCGCTCGGTTGCGCACACACGGCGTTAGGAAAGACAAAAAGAAGCAGAAGCGCAGTCAGAAACACCCTACACCTGTGAACAGAGAAAACACGAAGCTTCATGATGTGTCCCCAACCTAGTATAGAGCCGCGGGACTAGTTAGTCCATGTGAAAGTAAACTTTTGTTCGGTGTTCGAAGGAAGAACTCCTTGTGATTTTAAGTAGTGCAACATTCCCGCACTCGTGCAGAAAGACTTCACACAGGCAGCAGCGAGAGGACAACAGCGCAGAGTATCGCCCACAAAACGTCTTTCTTCATCACCGAGACGATCGCCAGCGTAACCCCAAAAGTTACCCACGCATGCCAACCCAAGAGTGATTTCTCGGCGAACTGTAGAGCAAGTGTAGCCAGAATTCCTATAAATCCCGCTAAGATGCCCCCCACAGAATTCTGAAAAAGCCTCAACCCGACAACGCGTTGATGGAGCTCCGAAACCGGAATCAGTATAACAAGAGAAGGCAGGAATACCGCCGCCGTTGCTACTGCGGCTCCAGTCCATCCTGCAACCTTGTATCCGATAAATGCCGCCGATATGAACACTGGCCCAGGAGTTATTTGAGCAACTGCAATGCCGTCTCTGAATTCGTTTAAGGATAACCAGTGGTGGTTATCAACTACAACGCTTTTGATAAGGGGAATCGCAGTGAAACCGTTTCCAAAGGCAACCGTGCCGATCTGCAAAAATGTTGTTGATAAAAGCCACAAGTTGGTGTGCATCCGCCGCAGAACCACCAGCAGTATTCCCGTTGCCATAAGCACCAGCAGTGTATCTCTAACGGCCGAGCCGCTCTTGGGCAGGTTCTGGCCGAAAGTTTCAGCCGGGGTGATTGCCTTGCACTCGCCGATAAGCCAGCCAAGTGCACAACCCAACGCGGCAGACAGCAAAACCAATCCCATTGTGTTGAGGTCGGTTAATACCGAAAGCAAAAACACAGCGGATGTAATTATAAAGTGCCCACTTTGCTTTCGGTACGACCCCCGAAAGACCGGCCTGCCGAGCTCAACGGCGGCGTTTACCAAAAGTCCAACGACCAATGCCCCCAACCCAGCAAACAGCCGTTGGACCATGTAGAGATTGTGATATCGAAAGTAGAACTGGGCAAGCGTTGTTGTCAGCAGAAAAGCCGGGAGAATAAAGGGGAAAGAACTGAGCGCCCAGCCGAGCAGGCCTCTCAATCTATAACCAACAAACCCCATCAAGCTAACCGCGGTTGACCCTGGAAGAGCCTGAGCTATTCCCAATGCGTTCAAAAAATCCTCTTCCGAAACCCACTTTCTTTGGTGAACCAGCCGCCGCTTCATCAAAGCAAGCATAGCTGGGCCACCGTAGCCAGTAGCTCCTATGTAAAGAGCACTGTGCAGTATCCTACCGATCGACGGCTTTGGCGTACATTCGATCTCTTCGCCCTGCAATCCCCACCTCCGCTCATTTTTAGAAGCTGTTAAACCCTGCTTTCTTGCATTCGGTTCAGATCACTCGGACTCTCTTTCACCTGCGCTGGCTTTTATCTTAACACATCCTGCATTAGGTGCCAATTTCAGAAAGTTTTGGTTACCGGCCGTTGTTTGACGAGGGCAGGACCGTGCTCTTGCGTAATTTTTCTTACGGAAAGGAGATGCGGTTATGAGCGTCAGGCTTACTCGCCGTGGGTTTTTGGAGAACGCCGTCCTCAGAGCAAGCACGGCGGTTTTTGCTGTCGAGTGTGCAGGTGTAGTAGGCGCGTTCGCCGCAGGAAAGGCACAGGCTGTGACCGAAGAATCAGCGAAGGAATGGCTGAGCAAATGGGAAGGATACATCCTCGGTTCCGCCAGAAACCGGTACTGCGACAGAGAGATGGGCGAGGAGATCGGATGGCTCATCAGCCCCTTCCTCAGTGGTTTTTACTACGGCTACCTGGCAACCCACGATTCCAAGTGGATCGACATGCTGGTCGATTGGGCAGATTCTTGGATTAAGCGCGGTGTAAAAGAGCCGGATGGATACATCGGCTGGCCCAAGCCCGGCGGCGCCAGCACCAGCGCCGTTCCAAACTTCTACACCGACAACCAGCTTGGTGAGGCGATGGCGCTTTGCCCTGTTGTTTTGGCCGCGGATACAATTCGGAAGACTCCAGAGCTTAAGGAGAGGTATGGAAAGAAGGCTGAGGAGTACATCCGGCTGGCCGAGCAGATATTCGCCAAGTGGAACTCCCGCGGCTGTTGGCGGGAGGTAAAAGACGGTGGGGTTTGGGTTGTGCCGCCGTTCGGAATTGATCAATCGGAAGGAAAGTGGACGGATGGTTACGATCGGAGGCACACCGATGGCTTTACCCATCCAGCCAACAAGCAGAACCTCATCGCGCGTTGGCTCATCGCAATGTACGACGTTACAAAAAAACCGATCTACCGCACAAGGGCCGAAAAGTGGTGGCGGGTAATGAAATCGCGCATGAGACTGCGGGATGGGAAGTTCTACGTGTGGAATTATTGGGATCCGGCCGGGCCTTGGGATTACAAACCCGACGGTTCTCCCAAGCACTGGATCGGGGTCCATCCCAACGGCGGTTATTACGCTGTTGATGTGGAAGGCATTGTCACCGCCTACGAGCATGGGCTTGTCTTCGACAAAGATGATATAGAGCGCCTAATCGCCACAAACCGAGATTTTATGTGGAACGGCCGCATAGAAAATGCGAAGTTCCAGCGAATTGACGGCGGACAACCAGACCTGCGCTGGAAGGATACCCCCGGTGTGCTCTGGACAGCGCTTGTGCCCTATGATGAAACGCTGAGAAAGGTGTTTGAGGCCAACCATAATCCTGCCAGCTGGGGCGGGCTTTCCGCAACCCCTTGGTACTTGTTGGTTCGAGCCAGCAAGCGCTAAGCGTTTTGTGGTGCAGCGCGGCCCGAAGCCAGCGCTTTTGGGCCGCGCTGCGCAGTCATGCTAAGCCGCCTAGATATCCCAAGCCGGTTTCATTTGGGGCGGATCGCCAGCCACTGAAGCCACGCCTGGCTTACAGGCAGACCATCGTAATCGCTCATGGCCAGCCAGAAGCCGTTTCTGGCGTTATCTACGGCGCACGCCGCCAGGGCTATTCCATATTTCTGCGCAGACGTCAGTATTGTTGGAATCTCCTCGAACAGCTGGCCGAAGCTGATCGTCTGAGCGCTGTCTGCCCGCTGAACCGCCGCTTGCAGTTCCAACCCCTGGTAGGCGTCTTTGTCGCTGGGTATAACAAGCGCCACCGTCTGCACCCAAGCACCGTCGACTACCGGGTTCCCATTCAAATCTCTCAGGGCCAGCAGGAACCCTCCGGCACTGTTATTCACCGCGCACGCCAGCAAAGGCACTCCGCCGCGCTGAGCAGAGCATATAATCACCGGGTATCCAGGAAGCGGCGGATTGAAGGCTACGTAGTCACCGTTTCTCCTTTGGGCTACTTCGGTACGCACAGGCGCGTTTGGAGCCGGCACTATTGCCAACCACTGGACCCAAGCTCCGGTTGTGATCGGCGCGCCGTTGATGTCGTACACGGCTAGACGGAAGCCGGCGGCGGAATTATCAACTGCCGCTGCGGCCAGCGCAAAGCCGCCTCTCTGCGCTGAGACCACGATGGTCGGCACCGTGGAGAAGGCTCGCGGGAACTTAACCCAATCTCCGTGGCTCAACCACTGAACGCCGCACTGTATCTCCCCTAAAGATGTTGGATGGACTCCAGGCTCGGAGCGGACGAGAATATACCCGTATACGGGTACATCGCCGTAGAATGCGGTAATTTTTACGGCCACATCCTTTGTAACCGTTTTTGTAGTGATAGTAAAGCTTGCCTGCGTCTGCCCGGCCGAAATGGTTACCTGCTGTGGCACACTTGCCGCGTTGGTGTTGCTGCTGGTTAGGGCAACCACAGCCCCTGTCAAAGGTGCGGGACCGTTAAGCGAAACTGTGCCGGTTGCACTGCTCCCACCGACCACCTCCGAGGGGTTTATCGTGATAGACGAAAGCGAGGGCGGTGAAACGGTCAGCGCGGCTGTTTTGGTGACCCCATCGTAGGATGCGGTTATCACAACGTTTGTGGGCAAATTTACGAGCTTCGTTGTCACTGTAAACTCGGCAGAGCTTTTACCCGGAGGAACAAGTACGCTGATTGGGACCACCGCCGCATTTGTGTTACTGCTGGTCAGGGTTACAGCAACACCTCCGGCAGGTGCGGGACCGTTGAGCGAAACCGTGCCTGTTGCACTGCTTCCACCTATCACGCTCGTGGGCTGCAAACTTACATTCGCCAACTGAATTCTTCTTCTTACTGTCAGAACTGCGCTTTTAGAGCTGTTTCGGTAGGAAGCCGTTACAGTTGCCTGCACATCGTTTGCCACCGGCTGTGTGTTCACAGTGAAACTTGTCTGCGTTTGCCCGGTCGGCACTGTAACCGCTGAAGGAGGGATAACTGCCGGATTGGAGCTGTTCAGATTGATTACCGCTCCTCCCTGCGGAGCACCCCAGCTTAGGGTTACTGTTCCTTGGGATGTCGCGCCGCCGGCAACCTCGCTCGGATTGAACGAAAGCGAGGAAATCGTTGGATAAATAGGGTAGGTGTAATTAAACACATCCGAACCGATATCGAAGCCGGCTATGCTGAAATCTATCCCCCAATTAAGCACCGATAAGCGCAGGCCGGCGTCGCCGGATATGCCGATCTTTCCGTTTAAACTCACCTGCGGTGGGTTTGACTGAGAGGTGAAGTTTGCATTGAAGTAAGGCACCTCAAGGGAAATGTACGCTCCTATCACCCCGTAGACCAGCAGATCCAGATCCGGCCCCACACCAACACGTACGTTTCCGCTTAGAAAACTTTCTATGGGGTTTGTTGGGCTTAAGCTGATGCTTCTGCTGACATCGTTAACCACTTTGAAGCCGCCTGCATCGTTATCGTATCGGCTTCCGAACCTACCGCTGAGAGACGCCACCGGCTGTACGCTAACACTGCCGTTGAGGTCTATGGAAACGCTGAGTTCAACGCTGAAATCCGGCTTAAACAGCACAGGAACCGGACCCACCTGGATCCAGAACACGGCAAGCGGCATCTCGAAAAGAGGGACACTTACCTCAACGGCTGTTGTCGGGGCAGTACAGGTGGCGGTTCCATTGAACTGGATGTTAAATTCGCCGATGCACCAAAAACCTCTGTGGTTCCAGTTCCACCAATCCCAGTAAGCGCCGACGTCCAGTGCGGCCTTCCAAGACAAATTTCCAGTGATCTTCAGATTGGGCAGATTGGGCAGATTCCACAGGTCGATGGGAATAGTAAACTGGCCGCCCTCGAACTTCTGGGGTTCAGAGGGTATCTGCTCGGTCCACTGCAACGGACCGACGCCCGGCACGAGCGGCTTAAAGCTTTCAACATCACTGGGGGTTATCGGCTTTGTGAAACTGAAATCCGCCGCTTCCAGGAGTTCCGTCAAAGAGGCCGGCTCCAGGTCCACCTCTGTTTGTCCGTCAACGCTTTTAGCAGACGCCGCTCTTTTAAGCGCACCGCTTCCTTCGCAGAAGATTATCAGCGTGCCCGGTTCTATCTCCAACTCTTTTATGCTTTCGGTGAAGACCGCGGATTTGTCGGTCAGTGCTTTCGGCTTGATGAGCGGCTTTGCAATCGGCTCCACCGACGCTTTGCCGGTGAAGAAAAGCATTGGGGTTCGCTTTCCGCCGTCTGATGGATCGCCTATGATTATAACTTTCGGCGGCCTTTTGGGAACCGAGATGGGATAATCGGTCGCCAGGCCTGCCACCTGAACCTCTGCTGCGGCGCTCTTTGCCGGATCCGCCTTGCTCTTGACGATGACATGGTAGGTACCGAGCGCCTCCGGGGCTGTGTAAACCCCGTTTTGACTGATATAACCGCCGGCTTGGCCCTCCTGCACGCTCCATTCGACGGCCTGGTCTGCCGTGCCGAAAACCTTTGCTTCGAACTGCAGAGAGCCTTTTGGGGGAATTAGGGCCGACTGGGGCGAGATCGAAACCAAAATTCCAGGCTTCTGGAGCGGAGGCTCTGAAGGAGGGGGTAGAAGACCTATAGCGATTCGAAGAAGTAGGCTTGCATCGTCTATGGCTATTCGCCCATCGTTCGTTAGGTCAGCACTGGCAATCTCGGAGGGGCCAGCGCTTTGGAGGCCCACAGCTATTCTGAGGACGATCACAACATCGCCGATGTCAACTTTACCGTTGCCGTTGAGGTCTCCGCGGAGCGGCTCGGCCCGTACAAGGGTAGTAGCAAGTAAAATCAAAACCGCCGCCCAGGAGGCGGTATGCTGTGATGGCTTCATAGGCAAGCCTCCTCAAAGCAGGCTTTTGGAAAGTAAATAACAAATCACAGCTTTCTTGTCAACTTTCTGAATACTTGCAAGAACTTGAATATGCCAAGCGAAGGCTTCTATATGCTCAGCGCTTTCGTTCTGGGCGCGGGTTTTCCAGTGGTTAAGAAGGAGCTTTCATCAATAGGGGTTCGAGAGCGCGCTCTATTTCGGCGGCGGCAAGGGGCGCGGAGGAGTAATGTAGTTGGTAAATGGGTACTTTCTTCACCAGCTCAGCTACGTATGCCACAGCTCGCTCGCCGTGCTGGCGGAAGTTCATGCAGTCCTCAAGGAGCTTCATAGATGCGGTTATGGCATCGCACCGAGTTAGGCTTGCAGATGCGCTTTGTTTGTATTCGGGGAACACAACAGCAGTTATGGGTTGGGGTTTTCTGCATACCGAGCGTTTGCCGAGGCGGAACTCGCGTTTGACTGCTGGATAATTAGGATGGCACGTCTGGACAGGTTCGCGGACGAGCGGAGTAATTGGAAAGGGCACCGCGGTGTCTGCTTTTGTGTCTATTCCCACCATGTCGTCGGAAAGGTAAAGCCAACCATTGGTGCACAGGCTTGTTACTATAGAGCTTTTCCCACTGCCCCAAGGCCCCGGCAGTAAAACCGCCGCTCCGTTTTTTGCCGCCGCTCCGGCATGAAGCCAAAGCAGTTCCGGCCGGGTTTCCATAAGCATTATTGCCACCTCGCGGCGGACTTCGGCAATGTTTGGAAGCAGTCGGCCGGCGCTGGGTCCGGCCTCGCAGTCTCTCAGGGCGCGATATCCATCAGGGTTTCGCAAAATCTGCACCTCAAAGGACGGCCTTCGCGGTTGTGAAACCAGCATTGAGGAGAAGCTTCGTGCGAGCCATTCGGCGACTTCGCCCGCATCCGTGCAGACGGTGATCGTGTTTCTTGAGAACCTTATGTG
>JBMFPP010000062.1:8978-9785 GCA_049969055.1 Armatimonadota bacterium
GGTTCGAGTGTTCGCCTTGGTTTGCGTCGGATGCTCAAAACGGTGCATCTTGTTCAACAAGTCCTAGTTCGAGAAGCTTCTGCACGGCGGTAACAATATCGGAGAGCAGTTCTTCCGGGGTGCGGCCTGTGCATTGTGACAGTTCCGAGGCGATGTTGGCTATGGTGTGCTCGCCGTCACACAAATCCCAAACCGCTGATGCAGAGGCGTTAAGTGCGAAGGCCTCTAAACTCTGCGGCTTGAAAAGCAGAAGACCGTCGGGAAGCTCGTACTGGCGGACACCACTGCACCGGCGCGGTTTGAGCGATATCTCAGCGCCGGCCGGTGAATCCAGGGTGCTGTCTGCCGTTGAATTCTGTGTGAAATCAGCGCTGTCTAGACCCACCGTCCTTTAACCCCTAAACGCTTCCAACAGCGGGTGCCGCAGAGAAAGCATTCATTACTCCAAAAAGTTCAAAAGCTCAGACTCAATCGTACGGCTTTCCGTTGTTGTAGTTATCGAGCTTTTCCGCTAGCTTTACCATGGATTCTCTATCGGTTCTCTTTTTAGGGGGTTTCCCTGGCGGATACGTTGTCAGCCATCCGTCTGCTTCGTCAATCAGGTTTCTGCCGTTAACGATGGGAGGAGGGCATCCAATAAGAAAATTGAGCTTTGCCGCTATAAGCTGGTGGGCCAGGATGTAGGTTGCGTCTCCTTTTTTGGGCGGAGTGTCTAAGATTCTCAGGAGTTCGTTAATATCGTAAGCACGGCCGCCAACAGTAAGTTCGTTAACCGGCCATGAGTTCGGATGGCTCTTCCAATAGCCC
>JBMFPP010000063.1:0-9622 GCA_049969055.1 Armatimonadota bacterium
AAAAAGCAAACCGTAACGGTGAACGGCGTCTCGAAAACCTACTCTATGACCGGCTGGCGAATCGGATATGCGGGCGGCGATGCAGAAATAGTAGCCGCCATGGGCAGAATACAAGACCAAAGCACGTCAAACCCAACCTCCTTTGTACAGCCGGCGGTGATCGCCGCTTTGGAAGGTTCGCAGGAATGCGTTGCTCAAATGCGAGAAGAATTCGCAAAGCGGCGCAAGGTCCTGGTGGACGGCCTGAACTCCATACCAGGCATACACTGCGCAAATCCAGACGGCGCCTTCTACGTCTTCCCGCGTGTCTCGGACCTGTACGGCGGGGAGATAAACGGCTCTGATGCGTTCGCAGAGTACCTCCTGAAAGAAGCGCAGGTGGCCGTGGTTCCGGGGTCGGGCTTTGGTGCAGACGAATACATAAGGCTTTCGTACGCCACATCTATGGCAAATATTCAGAAAGGTTTGGAGCGCATAGCAACTGCCTGCGAAAAGCTCAGCAAAGCGGGAGGCTGATTGCCGAGTTGGGATTTGAGCTGCAACCAGGCCGAATTGTCCAGCGTTTGATGCGATTCATAAGGGTGCGGCTGCAGAAAAAAGCAGAAACCAACGCCACAATTTGCTCGCCAGAAGGCTTGGTTGACCGCGCCGGCCGCGTGCTAAACCCCAACAGAGTGCTCCCGGGCTACAAAATACGTCCGGACCTCCTGCGCCAGGCGCTAACGCACCGCTCGGCAGAAAATGCAGGTGAAGACAACGAACGTCTGGAATTCCTAGGAGACGCCGTTCTGGAGCTGATCGTAAGCGAGTACCTTTACCGCAACCACCCGGAGTTCAGCGAAGGGCAGTTGACCAAAGCAAGGGTTCACGGCGTTTCGGAGCCAACTCTTGCCGAAGTTGCAAAGCGCATCGGCCTCGGCAACCACATAATAATGTCCCGCGGAGAAGAAGCCTCCGGCGGCCGTGAGCGCCCTTCGATCCTATCAGACGCCTTCGAAGCCATCGTTGGCGCTATTTACCTCGATCTAGGCCTGTCAGAAGCAAGGCGTTTCGTTCTTCAGCACCTGGAAGAAGCCATCTCCAATCCGGAAATAAGAGATTACAAATCTCTTCTCCAAGAACTCACCCAAGAACGCCTGAAAGTCACTCCTAAATACACTATTATCCACGAGTCTGGTCCTGCTCACAACAAACTATTCGTCGCCAGGGTTGAGATAAACGGGATCGAAGCCGGACAGGGTGTTGGAAAATCCAAAAAAGAAGCCGAGCAGTCCGCGGCACGCTCGGCATTGGAGGGGCTTAAACAATGGATGCAAGAGCAGATATAGGAGTTTTTGGGGGATCCGGCTTCTACACGTTCCTGCCGAACATGGAGGAGATCAAGGTTGAAACCCCATACGGCGCCCCCAGCGATAGGATTGCTCTGGCCACAGTCAACGGCAAGAGAGTGGCGTTTCTCGCCAGGCACGGCCGGGATCACAGTCACCCGGCGCCGTTCGTAAACTACAGGGCAAATGTTTTCGCCATGAAAAAGCTGGGGGTGCGCGAAATATTGGCTCCATGTGCGTGCGGCAGTCTCCAGCCGGATATTCACCCCGGGGATTTTGTCATCCTAGATCAATTTGTGGACCGAACTTACGGCCGCAAGGATACGTTCTTCGAGGGTCCGGTTACCCACCACATAGCGGCGGCCGACCCATACTGTCCAAGGCTCCGCCAAATTGCCATCAAACACGCCCAAAACCTCGGCATCCGAGTCCACCCAACTGGAACAATGGTGGTAATTCAAGGGCCCAGGTTTTCCACGCGCGCAGAAAGCCACTGGTTTACACAAATGGGCTGGCACGTTGTTGGAATGACGCAGTATCCAGAAGTTATTCTCGCCAAAGAGCTTGGAATTTGCTACGTGGGCATAGCGCTGGTAACCGATTACGACGTGGGTGTTGCCGGCGACATAAGCCGCCCTCCGGTTTCAATCGAAGAAGTTCTGCGGGTAATGCGCAATAATACCGAGCGCGTTCAACAGCTCATTGTCAATATGCTGGCAGACCTGGGGGGCTCCAGAGACTGCCCGTGTGAGCGGGATGCACAAGCGGCGGTGCTGGGATGAAAACCGGCGTTCCTCCAACTGTAACTTGGCGCAATAATCGTGTAGTCTTGCTGGACCAAACAGCGCTCCCACACACCGTGCGCTTCTTGGAGTTTGATGACTACCGAGAAGTTGCACAAGCCATAAAAGACATGAAGGTTCGCGGCGCGCCGGCAATCGGTGTAACTGCGGCTTTGGGCATAGCGCTCGGGGCTCAGTCACTGCCAGAAGAACCAGAAGCCTTTTTACAAGGCTTGGAAGAGATTGCTCAGGTTTTTGCAACCACAAGACCCACCGCAGTAAACCTCTTTTGGGCAATCGAAAGGATGAAATCGGCGGCGCGCAGGGCTGTGCAAACCCCGGGAGTCTCGGCTCGCGGAAAGCTAGTTGAAGAAGCACTGCGCATCCTGGAGGAAGATATCGCAACCAACCAGCGCATCGGGAAAAACGGAGCGGAACTTCTGGCAGACGGCTGGACCGTGCTTACACACTGCAACGCCGGAGCGCTGGCCTGCGCAGGCTACGGCACAGCCCTCGGCGTTATCAGGGCCGCCGTGGAGCAGGGGAAGCGCATAAGTGTACTGGCGGATGAAACCCGGCCGCGGCTCCAAGGAGCAAGCTTAACGGCCTGGGAACTTTCCCAGGACGGCATCCCCGTTACCGTGATAACAGACGGTACGGCCGCCTCCTTGATGAAAGCCGGCCGCGTGCACTGCGCCGTGGTTGGCGCCGATAGGATCGCCGCAAACGGAGATGTTGCTAACAAGATCGGTACATATAGCGTGGCGGTTTGCTGTAAACACCACGGAATCCCATTTTACGTCGCCGCCCCTCTATCCACCGTGGATTTCAATGCGCCCAACGGCGAAGCCATACCAATCGAGCACAGAAGCCCCGAAGAAGTAACCCACGTGGGCTGTACCAGAATAGTGGCAGAAGGTGTGCCAGTGCTGAACCCCGCCTTCGATGTAACCCCGGCAGAACTGGTAACTGCTATAATAACCGAGAGAGGGGTGGCAAGACCGCCGTACAGCGAATCACTTGCGCGGTTGGCTGGGTGAGAACCTAAACGGTGTTTGGGTAATCTGTATAAGTGAGGGATAATAATGGTTAAAGCCGCAACCCTAATTCGAGATGTGCCAGACTTTCCCACAGAAGGCATCCTGTTTAGGGACATAACCCCTGTCCTGCTGGACCCGGAAGCATTTCGGGAGGTGGTGGATGCCTTCGCAAACGAGGCTGAAGCCCGCAAGGCAGAAGTTATCGTTGCCATAGAATCCAGAGGGTTCATATTCGGGGCGCCGGTGGCCGACCGTTTGGGACTCCCTTTCGTTCCGGTGAGAAAGCTCGGGAAACTGCCCGGCCCAACAATTCAGGCAGAATATGCGCTGGAGTACGGAACAAACACTCTGGAAATGCACCGCGACGCCGTAAAGCCCGGGCAGAAAGTGCTAATAATAGACGACCTGCTGGCAACCGGCGGCACCGCCGGCGCTGCCGCAAGACTGGTGGAAGAACTGGGGGGAGAGGTGGTTGGTTTCGCATTTCTAGTGGAGCTCGAGCCACTCGGCGGCAGAGAAGCACTCAGTGGCTACAACGTGCTGTCTTTGGTAAAGTATTAAGGGAACACGTGGGTTTCCGAGTAAGCGTCTGCTGATCGATTCCGGTTCAGTTTCCCGGAAGGAGGTGATAGGCGGTGGCTCATCTGGAGCTGGACCCAAGAAAGCAGACGATTTTGAAATATGTTGTGCACGATTATATAGCTACGGCGGAACCAGTGGCTTCGCGGACCTTGGTGCTGAGATACCAGCTTCAAGTGAAGTCCGCCACCGTCCGCCATGAAATGGCCGAGATGTCTGAGATGGGATACCTCAGACAGCCGCACACATCCGCCGGCCGAATACCTTCCGACCGGGGCTATCGAGTCTACGTTGACTACCTTATGCCGGTAGAAAAGCCTTCGCCCGCACTGTACGAGAAGGTAGAGCGCCTCCACCGACGGATCGGTGGAGAAGTAGAGGAATTCCTCATTCAAACATGCAGGATTCTGGCCGGCGCTACCAAATATACAGCTGTGGCTTCAACACCACAGCCGGAAGCGGTGTCTGTACGCCAAGTGGTCTTTACTCAGCTTGATAGGCGGCACGTTTTGATGGTATGCATACTAAACGACAGCAGTGTCAAACATCGAATACTTGACGCGCCGGGGCCGTTGAAATTTTCGCAGCTTGCTGCATTGGGCGAAATGCTCGTCAGTGCGGCCTCTGGAGAGATCCCAGAACAGGAACTGCCTGCGCGTCTGCCGTCGCCGGAGTTGGAGCAGTTGTACCACCGCGCCGCATCAGTGCTGAAAGAGATTCTACGCCCAGAGCCAACAGAAACTATCTTCGTAGAAGGCACCAGCTACATGGTGCGCCAGCCGGAGTTCAAAGACGGTGAGAAACTTGAGCCTGTGCTGAGTGCATTGGAGGAGCGCCGCTGTCTGCTGGAAATGATGAGGCAGGCGGCAAACCGCCAGGATGTGGTGGTTACCATCGGAGAAGAAAGCCCTGAACCGCGGTTGAAAGAATGCAGTTTCGTAGCGGCGCCTTACCGCGTGAGCTCCGGAAGCCTAGGCGCTATTGGAGTGATTGGCCCAACTCGTATGGAATACCGCATAGCCGTTCCCACTGTGGGCCTTATGGCCAAGAGCTTAAGCAATATGTTCTGCAGTATGGGCATAGGCTGAGCAAAAGTTTCGACATTCAGCCGGCCACCGTCCGCAAATTGTTCTTCCGGTTCTCTAAGCGGTTTTTGCTAAAACTTCTTGCAAAAAGCTTCGGCGTTTGACCGGCTGTAGTTGGATTGCCGGTCAACAACACCTGTTGGCAAATCGTTTGCCCAGCTCTTGCTTAGGCAAACAACCTGTTCCAACAGGCTTTTCTAGAGTCAAAGCTCGGTTCATCAGTTGGCGTCGGATCTCGAAGAGCGAAGTTAGAAACGTTGATAGGCAGGGAGGTCGCAGAATATGAACGACAGCGATAAGCCGGTAGAAAACGAATTCTCGGCGGCGGAAAGCGAAACCGCCGAATCGGCGCGCCAAGAGGAGTTGAACCCACCGCCCGGAAATGAAGAGAGCGGCGCCGAGACAACCACCGAAAGCCCCTCTGCTGAGGAAAAGACAGCGGCACCGTCCTCAGAAGAGGTTCTCCAGCGCGAACTGGAGGAGATGCGCCGCCGCCTGGAGGAGCAAGAACGCGAAAGCCGCGAAAACCGCGACTTGTTCCTGCGCACCATGGCAGACTTGGAAAACTTCCGCCGCCGTGCGCGCCAGGAAAAAGAGGAAATTCGCCAGCGCGCCAACCAGGAACTGCTGAGCGAACTGCTTCCAGTGCTGGATGACTTCGAACGTGCCCTGGACGCAGCACAACAAACCCGCAACTTCGACGCCCTGTGCGAAGGCGTATCCATGATACTGCGGAAGATGCAGGACCTTTTGGCGAAGCACGGAGTCGAGCCCATAGAAGCGGTGGGCAAACCGTTCGATCCAGCCCTACATGAAGCAGTGCTCCAAACACCAGCAAGCGACCAGTATCCCCCTGGCACCGTGGTGGCGGAAATACGGAAAGGCTACACCCTTAACGGAAAACTGCTGAGGGCCTCTTTGGTGAACGTAGCCAAAGAAGAAGCAGATAACCCCAGCGAAACTTAACAAAAGCCTCTGAAACCAACAGAGGTCGGTTGATCAGCAGACCTTTCTGGAGCCAAAGCACAGTCTGCAGAAAGCGCGGCCCCTAATTCCGTCGGTAGTGGGTGCCGCGCTTTCGCTTCAACAACCGAACTTTCGTGCCGCCGCCGCGGGCCTTTAAAAAGTCTACCCTGTCCATCAAGCCGCGCATCAGGGCAATACCGTAGCCGCTCGGCTTCAACTTCTCGGCCACCGGGGGCGGTATTCGTGATAAATCAAAACCCGGGCCTTGGTCGGTTATCTCAACCACAAAGGCTCCGGGCTTGTTTATGCACGCAACCTTGAGAACGCCGTTGCCGGACGGAGGAGCACCGTGCTTCACCGCATTTAGGGCCGCCTCCCCCACAGCGGTCTCTATCGCCTCCACATCATCTCGGCTGAAGCTGAGTGACTTTGCTAGAAGCCTCACGCACTGTCGAATTTTTCTCACGGACTCGGGAGAGTAATCAAATGCAAAACTCACACGCTCCCACCTTAGTGCAGAACCAACCGGCTTCGTTTTAAGCTCATCTACCTCCAGCGGGTTCCACTCGTTCTCCGCGGCAACCAGTATGGACCTGGGCGACTCCTCGCTGAGCATAACCTCTCCAGGTAGCCGCCCGGTTTCTGATGGTGTATCTGCTAAGGTTATCACCGGTGTTACTCCGCTACTGAACTCAAAACCCTTCCAAACCCAAGCCGCACCCTAGTACGGCCAACTGTTTCTCCAGCACTTTCCGTGCCACTGTCCATACGCCGCCGAAAAATCCATCAACAAGAAGCTCCGACAAACCAACAAAGGGCCAATTAAACCTCAAAGCTTCTCGAACCAAAGAACAACCGACAAACAGTTTGCCAAACCATCGGCTTAGTTTCAAATGGATTTATTTGCATTATCTCTCCAAATGCACTTCCCAGGTTCGGATGCAGGGTTAGAGTGTCCATATATTTTGACATTCTGTCCGAAACAACAGTTCCTCTGCACCCCCAGCGCCAACACAGCTCCCGAAACAAAGTTCCACCAAAAACGGCGGTTGAACAGCAGAAGATTAAACCGATAAGTTCTTCCACTACCTATAGGATTATGGACACACCGCATAAAAAATCAATGCTGAACCAAGCGAGAGTGCGCTAAAGACAAAAAGTTCCCGGCTAATTTGAAGAATCCGCGAAGAAAAAAAGCCCCGCCAAAAGCAGGGCTTTCTTAAGGAGGGGGAAAACTCTCGCCTTACTCAGCGGTTTCCTCTAATCCTGGCGAAGCGCTCTGTACATCCTTTCGGCGGCTTCCAAACGCCGAGCTACAGGCTCCCAGTCGAGGTTCGCAAAAAAGGCGTCTATGTAAGCCGCCCTGTTGGTCCCAAAATCTATGAAGTAGGCGTGTTCGTACGTATCAAGTGCTAAAATCGGTGTGGCGTTCCAAACCGGAAAGGTGTTCTGAGCATCTCCCAGATAGTTGAACAGGTAGCCGTAGTCGTGGTCAAAGGCAAGCCAAACCCATCCCCTGGCGGCGATTCCGGTGGCCTTCAAATCCGCGGCCCAGGCGTCATACGATCCAAAATCACGCTCGATCAGCTCCAGCAGGCGGCCGGAGGGCTTGCCGCCATTGCCGCCCAAATGCTCAAAGTATATTTCGTGGTTCTTCACACCGCCCAAAGCAAAGGTGAGCTCCACCTTCAGCTCTCTGATATCGCTGTAAGTCTGGTTCGCGGTGGAAAGATCCACCGAGGCCAGCTTCTTAACAATCTCATTGTGCTTGTTGACGTACCCTTGATAGAGCTTGTAGTGCTCCTCCACAGTGCGGCGGGAAATGCCTGACATCTCAAACAAAGATGGCTTAAGCTCCTTGGCCTTCAACTCCGCAATCTGAACTGGCATCGTTTCCTCCATCGTTTGGAATCACGCAGTCTTTTAGAAGCACTGCAATATTAAAATTTCCTAAACCACTTATGATACTAGCAAACAAGAGTCGCAAAAGTCAATACCGTATAAAAAACACCTACGGAGTCTTTCCCCAGCTCGGTTCCCCAGACAAGAGCGTGCTCTTCGGCCTGAAGCCGCCCGAAAGATCAAAAAGCCAAACGGAAGCTGTTTGACACCTAAACCAACAGCGTGCTACAATCGGGGCCGGCAGACCATTTCTCTCCTACCGAACAATGCTCCGGAATCATGTCCAACCCCTCTCAACCACTAGGGTTGGTTTCAACTATTCGCACAAAACCAGGAGGCGGTGAACTGAGAAACTGATGAGCGGAAAAAACGAAACAACCACCAAAGGCGTAACGCCCCGCAGTCAGGATTACGCCCGCTGGTACACAGACGTAATACTGAAAGCCGAACTGGCCGACTACTCGAGCGTCAAAGGGTCCATGGTTATCCGCCCGTACGGCTATGCGATTTGGGAGAACATCCAAAAGGAGATGGATGCCCGAATCAAGGCTACGGGCCACAGCAACGCATACTTCCCGCTTTTCATCCCCATGTCCTACATACAGCGTGAAGCGGAGCATGTGGAAGGATTTGCGCCGGAGCTGGCCGTAGTAACCCACGCCGGAGGAAAAGAGCTTGAAGAACCTTTGGTGGTGCGCCCAACCTCGGAAACAATTATCAATGAAATGCTTGCGAAGTGGATACGCTCCTACCGAGACCTGCCCGTGTTGTTGAACCAGTGGGCAAACGTGGTGCGGTGGGAACTGCGCCCTCGCCTCTTCCTGCGAACAACCGAATTTCTGTGGCAGGAAGGCCACACCGCGCACGCTACCGAGCAGGAAGCAATTGAAGAAGCCCTGCGCATGTTGGACGTTTACGAGGATTTCGCCACAACCTGCGCGGCATTGCCGGTGATTAAGGGCCAAAAAACCAATCGAGAAAAGTTCGCAGGCGCCGTGGCAACCTATGCTATCGAAGCTATGATGGGAGACCGCAGGGCTCTGCAGGCGGGTACCAGCCACTTCCTTGGACAAAACTTCGCCAAAGCTTTCAATATCCAGTTTTTGGACGAAAACAACAAACAGCAGTACGTTTGGCAAACCTCCTGGGGCGTTTCAACCCGAATGATAGGCGCCATCATAATGGCGCACGGCGACGACAAAGGATTGGTCCTGCCCCCAAAGCTTGCTCCATACCAAATAGTTATCGTGCCCATCTACAAAACCGAACAAGAGCAAACAACTGTCCTCGAGACCGCAAATCGGATAAAGCAGGATCTGTCTCCGCACATCCGCGTCCACTTAGATGCAAGAGACACTGTCTCGCCGGGCTTCAAATTCAACGATTGGGAGATGCGCGGAGTCCCAGTGCGCTTGGAGATTGGCCCAAGGGACGTTGCCTCCCAACAGGTGGTCGCTTCCAGGCGCGATACGGGCGAGAAAAAACCATTCTCCTGGGACTGCCTAACGCAATCGATGCAAGACCTGCTCTCCGAGGTGCAGAACACTATATTCCAAAAAGCCCTTGCCTTCCGCGAAGAGAACACCAAGCGCATCGACGACTACGAAACCTTTAAGGAGTTCATGGAAGCGCAGGGCGGATTTGCATTGAGCCATTGGTGCGGCTCAGACGAGTGTGAAGCAAGAATATCGGAGGAAACAAAAGCCACTATTCGGGTTATTCCGTTCGACCGCGAGCCGGAGCGCGGGCGGTGCGTACTGTGCGGCGGCGAAAGCGAAGGCCGCGTGGTGTTCGCAAAAGCATATTAAGCTCAACCACCCCGCCGCAACCTCACCGGACGGTGCGCATCCGAAAGGAGACGCCGACAATGAGCCCAAAGGAACGCGTCTTGGCGGCTGTAAACCACGTACAGCCCGATAGGGTTCCGCTTGATTACCTAG
>JBMFPP010000064.1:0-9606 GCA_049969055.1 Armatimonadota bacterium
CTCAGAGAAATACGGCGCTCAGCAGATCCAGCTCTTCCGAAGCGGTTTTGGCAACTTCTCATCGCCGCAGAACGCTTTCTTGTCCAACAAAGTAGCGATGGAGATACAAGGTGTCTGGATGCACAACTTCATCGAGAAGTACGCGCCGAAACTTCGCTGGGGCGCAGCACCGTTTCCACACCCTGCGGACCGCCCAGACCTGGCCAACACCACCATCGTCGAATCGGATGTTCTCGTAATCCCAAACGGCGCCCGCCACCCTGATGAAGCCTTCGAATTCATCAAATTCGTCAACTCTCAGTACGGGATGGAGCTTTTAAACATGGGCCAGCGGAAGTTTACGCCCCTCACCAAAGTCAGCCCAGAGTTCATACAGAACCACCCAAACCCATACATCCGCGTGTTTATCGATTTGGCTAAGGGCAAGAACGTCTACGCCACCCCGGAGATGAGCATCTGGACAGAGTACCGCGACGAGATGAATGCCGCTTTCGACGACATCTGGCTTGGGCGCCTCACCCCGGAGGAGGCGCTGGGAAGAGTGCAAACCCGCATCCAGAAGAAGCTCGATAGGGAGCTGGCGCGCCTCCGCCGCATTGGAAGAGAAAGCTTCGAAGACTGAAAAACATGGCGGAAATATTTGGAAAACCGCTTAAACCCAAAACGGGAAAAATAAGCTCGTCGGCCCGACGAGAACTAACTGCGGCCATCCTATTCATCAGCCCGTGGATAGTCGGTCTCGGCGGCTTTCTGGTGTACCCCATTGCCGCATCCTTTTACTACAGCCTGTGCGAGTATTCCGTGCTTCAGCCGGCGCAGTTCATCGGGCTCGGCAACTACGTCGATCTCTTCACAGACGAAGTGTTTTGGAAAGCGCTCGGCAATACCTTCTTTTACGCCGCCTTATCTCTGCCGCTTGGCCTTGTGCTCTCGGTTGCAATAGCCCTGCTTCTCAACACCGGCGTGCGCGGCATGGCAGTGTACCGCACGATATTCTTCCTGCCGTCGCTGATGCCGGTTGTCGCGATGGCCATACTCTGGCTGTGGATCTTCAACGGCGACTACGGCGTGCTCAACTACGCCGTGTCTTCAAGCACAGGATGGATATCTGCACAGGTTGCCGGTTTGGGCCAATTTCTCAACCAACACGGAATTGAATCCGTCGGCCGCGCACTGCAATCCGCCGCGCCGATACTGCAAATCGAGGGGCCACCCTGGCTTATCGACCCGGCTTGGTCAAAGCCGGCGTTCGTACTGCTGAGTTTGTGGGGAGTCGGCCACGCCGTTGTTATATACCTGGCTGGACTGCAGGATGTTCCGGCGCATTTGTACGAAGCCGCCGAGCTGGACGGGGCCAACTGGTTTCAAAAGGTTCGCCACGTTACCCTGCCCATGATATCGCCCGTAATCCAGTTTAACCTCATATTGGGCATAATCGGCAGTTTTCAATTCTTCGCGGCCCCGTACGTAATGGCGCCAAACGGACAGCCGGCGCGGTCTGCCTATTTCTACACCATGATGCTTTACGACAACGCCTTTCCGTACCTCAGGATGGGATATGCATGCGCCATCGCTTGGGTTTTGTTCGTGATTGTACTGATTTGCACATTGATCGCACTTCGGGTTTCTTCGCGCCACGTTCACTACGAAGGGATGTAGAACGATGCAGGTGAAAAACCGCTTGGCCAAGTTCGTGGTGCACCTCATTCTGCTGGCGGGATCCGCATTGTTTCTGTTTCCGCTTTTGTGGATGATCTCCACGTCCCTGAAGCCGATCGAAGAAACTATGAAGATGCCCCCGCAGTGGATACCCACATCGTTCCAATTCCAAAACTATTGGCGCGCCATCACCTATCAAAGCGACAAACTGGGGTATATCCCATTTCTTCAGTACACCATAAACACCTTGCACGTTGCAACATTGGCTGTGGTCGGCACCGTTATATCAAACGCGCTGGTTGCATACGGCTTCGCCAGATTGAAATGGCCCGGTCGTGATATATTCTTCGCCGTCACGCTGGCCACTATGATGGTGCCCTTCCCCGTCATCATGGTGCCGATTTACGTGGTTTTCAGACATCTGGGCTGGATCGGCTCTTTCAAACCGCTGTGGGTCCCGGCTTGGTTCGGAAGCGCGTTCAACATCTTCCTGCTGCGCCAGTTCTTCCTTACCATCCCCAAAGAGCTTTCCGACGCGGCGCGCGTTGACGGCTGTTCCGAGTTCGGCATATTCACCCGCATCGTTCTGCCGCTTTCTAAACCAGCATTGGCTGTGGTTGCCCTTTTCAGCTTCTTATACCACTGGAACGACTTCCTCGGCCCGTTGGTTTACTTAACGGACCAACGCAGCTTCACACTGTCCCTCGGTCTGCAGTTCTACCAGAGCCAGCATGGGGGCACGGAGTGGAACCTGCTTATGGCCGCTTCAACCATCGTTGTTCTGCCGATTATCCTGCTCTTCTTCTTCACACAGCGCACCTTCATCCAAGGGATCACCGTTACCGGACTGAAAGGATGAGCGTTTGACAACCGCTTCTTAGAGTGCTATAAGGGTGACTTGGAGGATACAAAGGCGCCTGCCGCGCCAAATCCCACAGGGAGGGAAGGATCCATGAAACGCACAACATACGGCGTTTGCCTTGCTGTTCTCGCTTTGGTTGCCGTTGCAGTGCTGTGTGCACCAGCGGCCGCTCAAGAGGCATCCAAGCAAGGCCTCCGAGGCGAATATTACGTTTGGAACCCCGAGCTAGGCACCATTCCGGACCGCGCGGAGGTTTTCAAGCCGGAAAACCTCAGGCTGGTTCGCCTAGACCCTACGGTTAACTTCAATTGGGGATCCGCCTCCCCTGACCCGGACATTCCGCCTGACAACTTTGCGGTAAGATGGAC
Source organism: Armatimonadota bacterium (assembly GCA_049969055.1). Classification (GTDB taxonomy): domain Bacteria; phylum Armatimonadota; class DTGP01; order DTGP01; family JBMFPP01; genus JBMFPP01. The sequence continues at coordinate 2,890 of JBMFPP010000064.1, forward strand.
CGGGCAAGTCGTTCCCTTATACTCGGAAGAATATACCTTCTTTGCCGCCGCTGACGACGGAGTCCAGCTTTGGATCAGCGACAGACCCATAAACGTCAAGGACCCAGGGGAGCCCATTATCGACACGGCCGCGTGGACGCTCCAAGGGGAAACTGAATACAGAGCTTTGAAAACCATCCCCATGGAGGCCGGCAAAAAGTACTATGTGCTCCTAGAGATGTACGAAAACACCGGTGGAGCCGCAGCTAGGTTCCGCTGGAGAAGCCCTTCTCAGGCGAAGCAGATCGTTCCCGCCGCACAGCTTATCCCGGCAGGAGTCGACCTCTCGGATACAACTCCTCCGCCTGCAGTGAAAGACCTAGCTGTTGTCGAAACATCCAACACCGGAGCAACTGTAACATGGACAGCGCCAGCCGAGGCAAGCCGCTACGACGTCCGCTACTCCACCGTGCCCATTACCGAAGAAAACTGGGCAACTGCCGCTCAGGCTGCGTTTGAGCCTACTCCTTCATCCCCAGGGACAAAGGAAACCGTTTCGATAGTTGGGCTGGAGCCGCTCCAATCCTACTACATTGCTGTTAGAAGCATCGACAGCAATTTCAACGTCAGCGCGCTTTCCAACGTCGTGAATGCGACGACCAAGGGCGGCGATATCGGCGACGGGCTTAAAGGCGAGTACTACATATGGGATTCCCGCCTGGGCAACACCCCAGATAGGGCCGACGTCTACAAGCCGGAAAACCTGAAACTAACCCGCATCGACCCGAACGTAAACTTCGGCTGGGCTGCCGGAACCCCCGCTCCAGGCGTGCGCAGTGACTATTTTGCTGTCAGGTGGACCGGTTTGATACGTTCACCAGTGTCTGAGGAAGTCGTCTTCTACGGAGCGGCCGACGACGGAATAAGGCTTTGGATAAGCGAATCTCCCATCGACCCAGAAATGGAGTCTCCGCTAATAGACAGATGGCTTCCCCAACCTGAAACCGAATACGCAACAGATCCGCTTACCCTGCAGGCCGGCAAGAAATACTACGTGGTTTTGGAGATGTACGAGGCAGGTGGAGACGCCGCATGCCGCTTGCGGTGGAGCAGCAAATCCATACCAAAGCAGATAATCTCCCAAGCCTACCTATACTCCAGCGATAAGTCGCCGAAGATGGGGCGCTTGTCCGGAATTGTGATGGACCAAAACGGCGCACCGTTCTCCCGCGCATCTGTAACTATTGCCGCAGTTGACAGAACCCAGCGCATTACTGCGGATACCCAGGGATACTACACAGCCCTCCTGCCGGAAGGCAAAGTGGACATAACCGCAGCGGCGCAGGGGTTCACTGTTCAAACGTCGGCCATAATCAAGGCGGATGAGATTACCACCCTCAATATCGTAATAAACACCGGCCCAACCATTATCCCCGGCGACGTAAACGGCGATGGGAAGCTCGGTATCCCGGATGCCACCATCGCACTGCAGATCGCCGTCGGGATTGTGAAAGCCCCAACGGCCGATCAGATATCCGCTGGAGACCTCAACAAGAATGGCAAGATTGACATCGCCGACGTAACCAAGATCCTGCGTGCGGCTGTCGGTTTGGAGAAGCTATCGTAGCATCATACTGCCGGGTAGGAACGCAAAACCCGCTCGGCCTGGCGCCTTCATTCAGCGCCAGGCCTTTTTCTGCCTTCCAAAAGGAATCTGTGCGGCGCCAAACGAACGCTGGATTGAACACAACGCCGTTCCTACTATAGGCTTATGTTGCCATATCAGGTCATGGTTAAACCGGTCGGCCCGGCTTGCAACCTGCGCTGTGCATACTGTTACTACCTGCCCAAACACACCCTGTTCCCAAACGGTATCAACTGCATGAGCGACGAGCTGCTAGCCATATTCACTGAGCAGTACCTCAAGCAGGATTCCCAAACGGTTACGTTCGGATGGCAGGGCGGAGAGCCAACGCTCGCCGGTATCCATTTCTTCGCACGCGCGTTAGAACTACAGCGTAGGTACCGCCCAGAGCACATTACCATAGAGAACACCCTCCAGACAAACGGGATTTTGATAGACGAGGAATGGGCGCAATTCCTGGCCGAAAACAGATTTTTGGTTGGACTCAGCATCGATGGACCTAAGGAACTGCACGACGTTTTTCGACGAGATTCGGCTGGGAAGCCCTCCTGGCACCGCGTCATGGCTGCTTTCGAAAAGCTTACCGGAGCCGGAGCTCAGGTCAACGCCTTGGTTGTTGTCAACAGCGCCAACGCAAAGCACCCACTGAAGGTGTACCGCTTCCTGAGAGACGCAGGTTTCCGACACATCCAATTCATACCATGCGTGGAGAAACTAACGAACGGCCAGGTCAGCCAGCGCTCGGTTTCGCCGGATGAATGGGGTAGATTCCTCACAGCGATTTTCAACGAGTGGCTGGAACGCGACGTCGGCCGGGTTTTCGTTCAAATCTTTGAAGAGGCCCTCGGAATGAGAATGGGGTTTCCACCTGCCCTGTGCGTATTCGCAAGGACCTGCGGGCGCGCCTTGGTCCTCGAGCACAATGGGGATCTTTTTTCGTGCGACCATTTCGTAACCCCGGAGCACAGGCTCGGAAACATCGCCCAAACCCCACTGGATGATATCGTAGAATCGGACCAGCAACACCGCTTCGGTGAAGCGAAGTATCTCCTCCTCCCCCAACAGTGCCTAAAGTGTGAGGTCTTTTTTTGGTGCCGGGGTGAGTGCCCGCGCAACCGCTTCATCCCCACCGCCGACAACCCTCCCGGCCGGAGGCTGAACTACCTCTGCCGCGGATACCGATCCTTCTTCCTGCATGCGGGTCCGGCACTGCAAGCCATGGCAGACAGAATGCTTCGGGGCATGTCTCCGACCAAGGCCGCTCAATTAAGCAAGTATGCACTGCCTCCGAATGCATCATTTGCCGGGCGCGGAAGATCCCATCGTTTGCAGTAACAGGTGGAGCTACAGAAACTCTGCAGATAAGCGAAAGTGGACCTAAAAAACTTGCAATACGTCGTCTTCGTCTGTACGACCTACTACCCAAGGGTTACGGGTGTCGGCGTAGTCGTAGAAGGCTGGGCGCGGCGGATGGCCAAGCTCGGAATACGTCCAATAATCGTGGCGCCGGAACATCCGCCAACCCCATACTATCCACCTCATGAGCCGCCTCCGGAAGCCGAAGTTCTACGCTTACCAAGCAAACCGGTGCCTTTTGCACCGGGGCTCCGTACTATGCAGGCCGTTGGACCTCCTTGGGAAGCTTTGTTGAACAAACTAAAGGGGGAGAATGCTCTAATTCACGGCCAGGACCCGCTTGCCGCTGGCAGAATTGCTCTGCAGTTATCCAAAGCAGTAGGGGCCCCGCTGGTTGTGCACGTCCATTCTCCGGTTTTCGGCACAGAGGCGCGAGATTGGCTACCAAGGTTTGTTGGATCCGCATTACAGCCCCTGCTTCATAAAGCCGCACGTCGGGCCGTGCGCTCTGTCTGCGCCCATGCAGACGCGGTGCTGACCGTTTCGGATTTTGTTGCCGACCTCTTCGAAGCGCACAGAATCCCGCGCCCACGTGTGCTTCCCTGCGGCATTGAAGAACCAACTCCTCCAAACGCTAGCTTAGACATCCGTCGAGTGCACTCCATCCCCAAGAGCGCACCACTGCTTCTTTACGTGGGTCGGCTGGATCCGGACAAAGGAACTGCAGAGCTCCTCCTCACCTTCAAATACATCCTTCGGGAAGAGCCCTATGCGATGCTACTCCTGGTCGGAGGCGGTCCTTTCCAAACAAGCTACCAGAAAATGGCCCAGCGCCTCGGCATAGTGCGGAACGTTGTTTTTGCCGGATGGTGCCAACATCAAGACGTTTGGCAGTACTATCAGCAAGCCGACCTATTCATCATTGCCAACCGCGATGAGGCGCAGGGATTGGTTGTTCTTGAGGCGCAGGCCTGTGGACTTCCAGTTGTGGGCTACCGAACCGGCGGCATAGGCCTTATGGTTGCTGACGGTCTCACCGGACTGCTTGCCGCACCTAACCCACAAAACCTCGCGGCCGCGGCTGTAACACTCCTGCGCGATGAGGAACTCCGCAGGAAATTGGGGGCCGCAGGACCATCACAAGCCGCCGCTTTTCCCGCAGATGGAAATTTCAACCATCTGCTGAAAATATACCGCGAAGCGCTCGCAAATCATAAAAACCAAACCGGCGGCAAGCGCTAAACCACCTGTAGTTGCCTGCCAATATGAATAAGAGCTAGCCAGACCGGCAGTCAACCTGAAGCGGCGGTACCAATGCTCCTTCGTTGTTCCTTATGTAAGACTCCAGCTTGCGCACCTTAAGTCGCCGAGATTCCTCCTCCCTCACTCCCAGCACGGCGCTGAGCACCTCATGCACCTTGACCTTGTTCCCTCCGTAATCCTGCAAAAACATCTCTATTTCGGTGTGTCCATCTTCGGAAAGCACCTTTATATCCTTCACCATCGGCCTCACGTCCACAGTGCGGATACCTCCCTTACCCTCTCGCTCAACCAATACTTCACTGCGAGATTTGAAGGTCTCCACGGCAGAAGCAACTCTTTCGTAGGGCATAAATCCTTCCTCCACCTCTACCCTGTACCTCTCCGCGCACAGCTGGGACATGATCGATTCACTGTTCATTGGAACCTCTTTTGCATCCACAATGCGCAGGCCTTCCGGCAGAACGGCATTAACCGCCCTGCAGAACGCCGCGGGCTGCATGCGTACATCCAGAACCACATCGCCGTACTCAGCGATGCTTTCCATACCGACGGGGAGTGCGGCACCCAATGCCAGCTTCGGCTGAGGGTTGAAGCCCTGCGTATAGTGCACAGGAACCCTCGCTCTGCGCAGAGCCCGCGCAAGCACGTTCATGGTTTCTCTGTGCGACAAAAAGCGCAGATCTCCGACGCGCTCATAGCGGAACCGAATTCTCTGAGCGGGTTCGCCCGCCCGTGGACGCCGCACTTGGAACGCAGGACTGCGCTCTGCATCCAGCTTGCGCCCCTGTCGGCTTGTGCTCAGCATAGAGATGCATAAGGGCTTTACATGATCCATTACTCCACACTGATGGCACTTTTGGTACCGACAGTCGCGTACCACCAAGAAGTTTTGAAGCTCCTGTTCGTTTGTCAAAACTTTCTGCTCCAACTGCCGCACCCTGTGGTATTCCTCTAAAAGGTAGCGCTTGCTCACCAGCGGATCTATGTGGTCCCAAGGCAGTGGCTCATCCGACGTACGCTGACGCAGGTAACTGTTGGGATCGAGGCCTTCGTCGGCGAATGCGTCCAACCACCTCTCCAGGTTGAAGTGCTCGCTCCAGGCATCAAACCTCGCTCCGCGCCGGAATGCGCCCAGCAGAACCTTCGCCAGCCTTCTATCACCCCTGGAGAACACGCCCTCTAGATAGCTCATGTTCGCATCGTGCCGCCCGAACTTCAGCGCCGCATCGCGCAGATTGCGCTTGAGAAGATCCTGCTTGTACAGCGTCTCCTCTATGCTGATCTGCCTCTCCCACTGGAACGGCGTGTGAGGCTTTGGCACAAAAGTGGAAACCCCCAGATTGACGCGCGCCCGTGGATTAACCTCGCGGCCGGCGCGCACCACCCTGCGCGCAAGCTCTGCGATGGCCACAACATCCTCGTCGGTCTCCATCGGCAGGCCGATCATGAAGTAAAGCTTCACTAGATCCCACCCTCTTTCATAGACCTGGCGCGTCACACTGAGCAGTTCGTCGTCTGATATCCACTTGTTTATAACGGCGCGCATTTTCGGGGTTGCCGCTTCCGGAGCGAACGTAAGGCCGCTCTTCCTCACGGTCTGCACCATATCTGCAAGGTCCAATGAAAACGAATCCAGCCTCAGGGATGGGAGCGAAACCGAAGCACCCCAAACGGCGGCAACCTCTGCAGTTCTGCGAACAAGCTCTCGAACGCGGCTGTAATCGCACGTGCTGAGCGACGACAGCGCCACCTCATCGTACCCGGTACGGTGGAGTACTTCCTCTGTGAGCCTCTCCAAAGTCTCCACAGTGCGTTCGCGCACAGGCCTGTACGTCATCCCAGCCTGACAAAACCGGCAAGCCTGCGTGCACCCGCGCAAAACCTCCAGCGACACCCTGTCGTGCGCTTGCTCTGTGTAAGGGACTATATAAGCAGTGGGAAACGACGCATCCTCCAGGCTGTGAAGCACGCGCTTCTTTATTTTTGGAGTCTCCGGAGAGGGCACCAATGTACCGTCCGAAAGAGCTTCAACAGCCACAAAAGCGGGAACATAGATGCCTTCTATTTGGGAGATTCGGCGTATGCGCTGCTCTCTCGGCAGTCCCTTAGTTTCGCGAAGGGCTTCAACCACGTCCAGAATCAGCTCCTCCCCATCGCCGATTGCAAACGCATCCACAAAATCCGCCAACGGCTCTGGATTGAAAGCGCAAGGTCCGCCCGCTATTATGATGGGATCGCGGTCCGTGCGTTCGCCCGAAAGCAGTGGTATGCCGCCGAGCTCCAGCATGTTCAGAACGTTCGTGTAAGACAGCTCGTACTGCAGTGTGAAGCCGACCGCATCGAAATCGCGCAAGGGGGTCTTACTCTCCAAAGAAAACAAAAGCAGCCCCCTTTGACGCAGTTCGGCTTCCATGTCCAACCCAGGAGCATATGCCCTCTCTGCCCACACCCAGGGTTGGGAGTTCAGTATGTGG
>JBMFPP010000065.1:0-9571 GCA_049969055.1 Armatimonadota bacterium
TGCCCGAGTGTTTCAGGCGCGGGCTTGTTTTACTGCTTGCGGTAAACCCCTACATTCAAAAAGCGCAGTGCCGAAAATTTGATCTGTGGATACCGCTTAATTTCACCGCGGATCTTTTTCGGTACATTATTTGCAGAATGCAAAAGTGTTTGACTTAGCCTGTTGCGTTTTGTTAAACTCATGATGTTGCAATTTTTCACCGTGCACGTTAAGCAGTACAAACAGTGCGGCCAACAGCAGAAAGGGCGCTTCTTCGCCGCGCAGGCGAAATACGAAAGGAACGCACCTTGAGCAAGGCACATATGAAAGCAAGGGAGTTTTGGGAAGTTTGCGTATTGGAGACCCCGAATAGCTTCGGTGCCTGCCACTGCATGATATACCTGTGCCACAAGAAAAAACAAGCGATGATACTGGTCAAAGCGTGCCGCTCGGGACAGGAGCGGATGCCCAGTTCATGCGAGAGGCGTCCTAAGCTCTCTGATGTAGTGTCTCAGATTGAGGGAGATCTTGATCTACCCTTGGAGAATTTTTGCCGGAAGTACGATCTGCCTCTTGAGGAAGCCCAGGGAGAGTTTCATAGTGTTGAGGCGGCTTCCGAAAAACTTTGAGCATTCGAAGGTAAGTGCGGCCGTTCCGGAAGCTGTACCTAACGTCATCCATGAACTGCTGCATTAAATACCGCCCCCACCCTCCGTTCGGCAGTAAGCTGACATCGGGCGCCCGAACCATGTGGGCGTGGAATGGGTCTCCGTTGTATTCTATATCTACCATAAGGCTTTCTGTGCAGGCTGTGAGCCACACAACCACTTCAGAAGACCCGTTTCCGTATTTAACTGCATTCGCAAACGCTTCTCCAACGGCCACCGTTATTTCGCCTTTCGAAAGCTCATCCACTCCTAGGGAGTCTACGAAAGACAAAACAGCGCGGCGCAGGGTGGAAGCTGCACACACGCTGCTCGGTACAACTATCTTCTCGTATCGTTTGATGACCATTGGCACGTATTCCTAAACAGTTTCTTCGGGCTTGATATTTATATCGCCAAATTTTTACCCAATCTGTACAGCCTCCAAACAAAATCCTTCCTCGCATCCAGCAAGCATGCTAAATCCCCACGGGCAAAGCACTTGGCACACCGAGCGCTCAAAGCGGCAGGACGCCGAAGAGCGCTGTAGAACGCTAGGTTGATGAAGACTGCTCGAGAAGCTTTGGCGAACAAATCGTTTTGCCGAAACCAACGACAACTGATCGAACTCGGCAAAGCGATTTTCAGAAAGCGGTTGTTTGAGCGCCGAGGCTCCTTGTTGGTCTAAGCAATTCACGGGGAGGGTTTTTATGGCTGGTTCAAATCAAGCGGTTCGCGTGCTTGCCTGGTCTGAGTTTACCGAACCAAAAGATGTTTACCCGAAAGGCATCCACGGAGCGCTGGCCGATTTTTTGAACACTCAAGAAGGCATAACCGCCCAGACGGCCTGCATTGACGACCCAGGCCAGGGCGTTCCGGAGGATGTTCTTGCAAACACCGATGTGCTGATCTGGTTCGGCCACGTGCGGCATGGCGATGTTTCGGATGAAACGGTTGCGCGCGTTGTACGCCATGTGAAAGAGCGCGGCATGGGGTTCCTTCCCTTGCATTCATCCCATTTCGCCAGGCCGCTTCAGGCGCTCACCGGGACAAGCTGTGCTTGGCGCACCTATGTTGAAGACGGCAAGTCGGCATATATCAAAGTGATGATGCCGCACCATCCAATCGCCGAAGGAGTTTCCGACTTCGTCATCCCCAAAGAGGAGTGGTACGGTGAACCGTTCGATATACCGGTTCCGGATGCCGTGGTATTCGCCGGCCTGTACAACGACGGCCGAGAATTGGCCAGGGACGGTATATGCTTCAATATAGGCAGCGGCCGCGTGTTCTACTTCCGCCCCGGGCATGAAACTTTTCCCATTTACAACATGCCGGAGGTACAGCGCATCATACGCAATGCAGTAATGTGGTTGGCTAAAAAAACATAAACCGTCTGAAAACAGGCGGCTGCACAACTACAGCGCTGAAATACGCCGGGGCAGTTTGCGCCCAAACGAGAAGCTTTGATAAGGAGCTGTTTGAAATTCAGTGCTTCTTGCGCGCAACTGCCCCGTATAGTCCCTTCGGGCGGAGGGAGTTTTCTACTTCCGAATCAGTGTGAATGGAATAACGCCCACCGTGGGCCTCCCCTCTGCCGATATCCTCACGGCACAGCGGTTCACCTCCGGAGCCGTATCCGGCGCCGTAAGCTTCACTTGAAGCGCATGGGTCTGCCCGGCGGGCAGAACCACCGTGCTTGCCGCTTCGGGCTCAACCTTCCATCCTTCCGGCACATCCCATGCCGCTGTTACGCGCAGTTCCAGCGGAGTTCGGTTGGTCAGCGTCAAACCAAGGGTGCGCGGCTCGCCCGGCTTTATCTCCGGGTCGGTGATGTAATCGAAAACAGCCGTTGTGTGGATGAAATCGTACTCCAGGCGGTATGGGGATCTGCCCCAGAGCTCTTTTACCGCGCTGTTGTCCGTAAGCCGCAGTGCACCGATGCCGGAGAGATCGGTTTTAGCCCCTTCCACAATGCGCACCGGGGCTTTGTGAGCCAGAAGCATCTGATGCGCTAGGGCCACCGTTCTGTTGGTAAGCTCCGCAAGGGTTTGGGGCGGCTGGAAGTTGGCAATGGCCACGGTGTTGATTTTATCTCCAATAGGGTCTTTCCACTTATCGGGGATGCCGGAGCGCCCGAGGATAATTCCGAGTATAGAGCCGAGCGTGGCGCCGGTGCAGTCTGTATCGTCGCCGCAGTTGACAGCAGCGCATATGGACTTCCCAAAGTCTCCCTCGCCGTAAAGCCAGCCTACAACAACAAAAGCCACGTTGCGCGGTGCTTGGAACCAGCCGGTGTCTTCGGTGGCCTTCACAACGGCTTCTCTGGCGGCGGCCCAATCCAAGCCTTTCTTGTAAGCATCGATAGCGGCGCGAACAGCCTTGGCGGTGGCGCAGTCCGGCGGAATCCTGGAAAGGCCGATTTCAAGGAGTCGGTCGCGGTCCTTTTCAACGAAAGCGGCGCTTTCCACAGTGGCGGTGAATATCTCGGCATTAACGCCCTCGCCGCCACCGTGGTCAACAACGGCATCCTCGTAAGCGTATCTGGCAGCAATATCCGGACAACCCGGCGCTAAACAGGCCCATATCTCCGAGCGTATCCAAGCGCCGTTGCTGTCGCGCCACTGTTTATTGTTGTAGTGGCCGGAAAGCGGCGGCATCAGGCCTAAGCGCATGTTAGCCTTTCCTATTCCGTATTCATTCCAATCCACCGGAACGTAGCTGAGCCAGTACTCTCCCAAGATGCGCGCGTTGATGTTCAGGCCGCGTTCCTCCAATGCTTTAAGCCAAAGCATCTGAAGATCCAGGTCGTCGTTCGGGGCCGGTTCCCCCGGTTTCAGGTTCGTGTAGAAAGAGACGTTTTGGGTTTGCCGTTGGCCCTCGAATGGCGCGCCGAGTGTGCCGCCGATATTTTTCCCAAGCCAGCAGCCGTACACTTTGTCTCTGTACTCTTCGGCGTTCAGCACAACAACTTGAGAATTTGATGCCACGGGCAGTAAACCCCACAGTGCAACCGCACAGCTCAAACCGTACATTCTCCTTCCATCCTTTCAGAAGCTGAGTTTGCTTCAACACTCGCCCGCCGTTGAAAGCGGGTGCCGCATAAACCTTCTGCAGGAACTTCTGCCGTTCAGTGCTGTCAAAACTTCCTGCCGTAATAGCGGTTCAGCGGGCGGCCTTCCAATCCTGCTGTATGCTCCAGGAAACCGCTTGTTTGCGGCGAACACCGCATTGAAAGTCCCTTATGCAAAGAAAGGCGAAGATGAGAACCGTGGGGATAATGCTTCTTCTGCTGGCCGGAGGGGCGGTTGGCAGTGCTGACTCCTGGCATGCTGGCGGTTCGCTCACCCTTTGGTACCGAGAACCCGCACCGCTCGATCCCCCTACCTACAATACTTGGCAAACGCCCAAAGGCTGGGCGCGAGCACTGCCCATCGGAAACGGCAGGCTCGGCGGGATGGTTTACGGCGGCGTATCCCGCGAGCGCATTCAGCTCAACGAAGACAGTTTGTGGTCTGGAGGTCCTCAGGATGCGGATAACCCCGAGGCCCTCCGCTACCTTTCGGAGGTGCGCCGCCTGCTCTTCGAGGGCAAATACTCCGCAGCGCAGGACCTGGCCCTCCGCAAGCTCGTCTGCAGGGGAGAAGGTTCCGGACACGGCAACGGCGCACGTACCGCTTTTGGGTGCTACCAAACCTTGGGCGACCTAAACCTCACTTTCCCCGGGCACGATGCATACACCAATTACCGCCGCGAGCTGAACCTAGACACGGCGGTCGCGGCCGTTTCATACCGGGTGGGCGGCACCCAATTCCGCCGCGAGTACTTCGCAAGTGCGCCGGACCAAGTGCTGGTTGTTCACATCACTGCCGACAGACCGCACAGCATAACCTGCAGTGCGTCTCTCAGCCGCTTGGAGTGCGCGGAAATTTCTATCGATGGTAAGGACCTTGTGATGCGCGGCCGGCTTTGGGACGGCAAGGGAATGAGATATGCGGCCAGGCTTCGGGCCGTGGCGCAGAACGGCGCGGTAGAGGCAGAGAACGGCGAACTGCGCATCGAAAACGCAGATGCAGTAACATTCCTTTTGGCCGCCGGAACTGACTACCGCGGACGGGATCCTGAGAAGCTCTGCCTGGAGCATCTGCACCGCGCCGAACGCAAACGCTACGCAAGCCTGCGCGCCGCCCATATAAGAGACTACCAGCGCCTTTTTCGGCGAGTCAGCCTGCGCATAGGTGGCGAGGATCTTTCGCACCTGCCGACCGACGAGCGCCTGGAACGAGTTCAGAAGGGTGCGGAAGATCACGGGCTTGTAGTTTTGTACTTCCAGTACGGCAGGTATCTTCTCATCTCCAGCTCCCGCCCTGGAGATCTTCCAGCCAACCTTCAGGGCATTTGGGCGGAGGGCATCCAAACCCCTTGGAACTGCGACTACCACACCGATATAAACGTCCAGATGAACTATTGGCACGCCGAGGTTACCAACCTCCCGGAATGCCACAAACCCCTCTTCGAGCTGATAAACTCTCTGCGCGAGCCTGGGCGCAGAACCGCGCAGGTTCATTACGGTGCGCGCGGTTGGGTTGTGCATACCGTAACCAACATTTGGGGCTTCACTTCTCCCGGGGAACATCCCTCATGGGGCCAGTTCCCAACGGCAGGAGCGTGGCTCTGCCAGCATCTTTGGGAACATTACGACTTCAGCCGTGACCGCGGGTTTTTGGAATGGGCATACCCCATCATGAAAGAGTCGGCCCAGTTCTATCTGGATTTTCTAGTGTCGGAGCCCAAGCACGGGTGGCTTGTCACCGCGCCTTCTCACTCGCCGGAGAACGCCTTCCGTACGCCCGATGGGCAGGTTGCCAGTCTTTGCTACGGTCCATCGGTGGATACGGAGATTATTTACGACTTGTTCACCCATGTTATCTCGGCCAGCCGCATCCTGAACCGCGATGCCGAGTTCCGCGCCGCCCTGGAGTCTGCCCTTGTTAAGCTTCCTCCACTGCAGATCGGCAAACACGGCCAACTGCAGGAGTGGATAGAGGATTTCGATGAACCGGAGCCGGGCCATCGGCACATGTCGCACCTTTTTGCCCTGCATCCGGGCAGTCAGATAACCCTTCGGGGCACCCCCAAGCTGGCGCAGGCGGCGCGCGTTTCGCTTGAAAGGCGTTTGGCGCACGGCGGCGGCCAGACCGGATGGAGCCGCGCTTGGGTTGTCAACTTTTTCGCGAGGTTGGAGGACGGCGCGAAAGCTTACGAGAACCTTCTGGCCCTCCTTCGCCAATCCACACTGCCTAATCTGTTTGACACCCACCCCCCGTTCCAGATAGACGGAAACTTCGGGGGCACTGCCGGCATAGCGGAAATGCTTCTGCAGAGCCACGCCGGCGAGATCGCGCTTCTGCCTGCTCTGCCTCTGGCCTGGCGGGACGGCGAAGTAAAAGGCCTTCGGGCGCGGGGCGGCGTTGAGGTTTCCATGGCTTGGAAGGGTGGCAAGCTGACCGGCGCGGTTCTGAAGGCAAAGGTCGATGGCACGCACCGCATACGCCTTCCGAAAGGGCAGAAGTTGACCACCGTGCTCTCCAGGGGAACAAAACAGCCGTTTCAAGAGGAGGAAGATGCCATCGTTCTACATGTAAAGGCTGGAGAAACATACCGTTTGAGGGTCAAGTAGAAGCGCTCGCGGAGCCGTTTCTGAAAGCGAACTGCTGGATCCGACGCGGGATGAAAGCAGTGAGAAACGAGCGGCAGGTTCAACGCCTTCCTCGGCGCCTAGAACGGCGGTCGCTCGTTGGCAGCAGGCGGCGTCTCAAGCCCGCGGAGGTGCAGAAGCTTTGGGATTCTCCGCACGGCTGTTTGTCTTGACTGAGCGGCACTGCATTGTTACACTGACGTTTGGTGCACCATGAAAGAAGGTTTGAAACTGCTCTACGAACTGCAGAAGATCGATTTGGAGATTGACAAAGCACGTAAGGCGATGCAAAGCCTTGACGGCGGGGCTTCTGTGGCGGCGGAGGTTGCTAAAGCCCAAAAAGAGCTGGATGCACGCGAAACCGAACTGCGGAAAGCCAGGGCAGAACTGCGCGACTTGGAGCTTGCACTTAGCTCGGCAGAAGAGAAGCGGAAAACATACAAAACCAGGTTGGACAGCGGCCGTGTTACCAGCCACCGCGAGCAGGAGGCCATTCAGAGGGAGATCGATGTGCTGAACCGGCAGATAGGTGAAATAGAGGAAAAGGCCATTCTGTTGATGGATCAGATCGAGCCGCTTGAAGCAAAAGCTCAAGAAAGCCGCCAGCTGGTAGCGAGTCTTCAAACGCGGCTTGCCGAGATCCAAAGCCGGCACGCACAAGAAAGAGAGCGCTTAACCGCTCGCCTCAAAGAGCTGGAGTCCGCTCGAACTGCGGCGGCGGCTTCTGTTCCGGAAGAGCTTATGGAAAAGTACAACAGCGTTCGCAGTCGCTTTGGCACCGTGGCGGTTGCACTGGTGGAGGGAAACACCTGTACGGCCTGCCGAATAAGCATCTCCGTCTTCCTCCTTCGCCAGCTTCGCGATACCGACGGCATATTCACGTGCGACAACTGCGGCCGCATTTTGTACCTGCCTGAGGACTAAGTTTGATGCGTTTTTGGAAGCTGTTCGCCGACGGTGCTTCGAAAGGCAACCCCGGCCGCGCCGGAATAGGCGCTGTTCTTATAGACCCGGATGGCCGTACCGTTGCATATGTATCCGAGCCTATCGGAATTGCCACCAACAATACCGCCGAATACAAGGCTTTGATACGCGGCATGGAGCTTGCCTTAAAGGCCGGCGCCGAGTACTTGCAGGTATATTTGGACAGCGAGCTTCTGGTGAAACAGCTTACCGGCCAGTACAAGGTTCGGGCGCCCCACCTACTGCCCCTGTACAGAGAGGTTTGCCAGCTTCAGTCGCAGTTTCGAGCGATCGTTTATCAGCATGCGCCGAGATATGCCAATGTGGAGGCGGACAAGCTGGCATCTCGGGCGGCAGAAAGGGGAAATTAGCTGAAAGCAATCTCAAAAAGCTCTGGCGTTTAATGCTTGCAACTCACTTTGCCGGTTTAATTAGCTTCTGTTTATTTCGGCAAACTCGATAAGCACCGGCGTTCCCTCCTGCGCCCCAAAGACGTCTGCGGCACTGCCCTGGTTCACAGCTATTTCTAAGTGCCCAGAGCTGCCGAAGAGAACCAGGGGCTTCCCCTGGGGTACCTCTGCGTAGTATCTGGAAATCCCCCTGAGGGAGATTCCACCCACGCTTACCACAATATCCTGAAGCGCCGTTGATCCCCGCCAAGACTCGAAAGCCGGCTCTGTGACGTTGGTTATCAAGTTGCCGAAGCGGTCGGTGTGAATTACCAACCCGCTGATGCTGTCTTCGCGCACGCCGGCGAAGAGGTTTTCCGGGAAGACGAGGTCCTCCACCTGAGGGCCGAGGTCGGACGGGTCGGCGCCGAGAGCAAGCTTTGCCGCGGCTGGGGCAAACAGGTCTCTTCCGTGGAAAGTGCGGCTGATTTGGCCCGCCGCAACGCCTCCCGGCTCTACAGAGTAAGCGCGCCAATCTTTCTCTTTAGATAGCACGTAGCCCAGAATACCGTTGTCCGGCGCAACGAAGAGCCATTTGCCGGCGCGTACGGCCAGCGGCCTGCGTGCGCTTCCCACCCCTGGGTCAACCACAGCTATATGCACGGTGCCTTCCGGCATGTAGGTGTAAGCGGCATAGAGAACATAGGCTCCGCTGATAACATTCTGCGGGCTTATGTCATGAGAGATGTCCACTATATGCGCGCCGGGGCAAGCAGAAAGCAGAACGCCTTTTACGGCCGCCGCATAGTGGTCGCGCGTGCCGAAATCGGTTAGTATGGCGAAGGTTGGAGGATGTTTTGCACTGCTCATAGTTCAAACCTACCGGATATTTTCAACGCAGTGCAGAACGAACCGCTTCCACTGCCCACACAACGACCGGCGCAGCCGCAAGGGCAGGGAGCATGTTGGCCACCCTGATCTTCTTTATACCCAGGAGCACTAAGCCGAGCCCCAAAAGGATTACGCCTCCGGTGGCAAAAAGCTCTGCGCGCATCTGCTCGGTCAAGACGTGCTGGAGCATCCCTGCGGATGCGGTGAGGGAGCCTTGGATGAGGAAAACGCACACCGCAGATAAAGCGACCTTCCAGCCCAACGCGGCCCCAAACGCCATGGATGAGAACGCGTCCAGGGTGCTTTTGGTGGCCAACAGCGAGTAATTTCCTGTTATTCCTTCTTGGATACAGCCCATCAGTGTGAGCGGCCCAACGCAGAACAGCAGTGTGGGGCCAACCACGGCTCTAACGAAATCTCCCTCGCCGAACGAAGAGAACCGCCTTTCCACAGCGCATCCCAGAGCATCCAATCCTCCTTCGATGTTTATCAATTCGCCGACGGCACTGCCCAGCATCAGCGCTATAAGAACGACGGCTTCATTTTTGGTGCTCCAGGCGAGCTTCATACCGATAAGTATCGTAACCAGCCCAATTCCGTCCATTAGGGTAGACTGCACTTTTTCAGACAGCCTGGCGCCGAGAATTGACCCTACCGAAGAACCGATTAAAACTGTTGCGGTGTTCAAAAAGGTACCGACCATATCTTTTTAAAGACCTTACCAGCTTTCCACCGTCAATGCCATTATTCTTACATAGGGGTTGTCAGGGAGCCTCAGCGCATTCAACGTGCGCTTTGAATCCGAATTCAGTTCGTAGTGCACCAGATAGCACGGCACATTCTCACTGCCGCCGGTTTTGGAATGTCTATACGGCGCCCAGAATGCCACATGTCCCCCGAAGCGCGGCTTGCTATCCCACGCGGTCATAGTAACTCTTTGCTCCAGGGTTGTGCCGTCGTCGAAATGCAGTACGAAGTCGGCATCGGTATCTCTCACAGCCGCCGCCAGG
>JBMFPP010000066.1:0-9526 GCA_049969055.1 Armatimonadota bacterium
CGTGGCTCATCCACACCTCTTCCGTGGGGCCAAGCCCAGCCAATGGTCCTACTGCCTTGTGGACAGTTAGGATGGCCACCCCATATTCGCGGACCGCGCCCGGCTCCACAGTTCCACCCAGCATCTGCGCCAACAGTTGGTGGCCGTAGCACAGGCCAAGAATTGGGACTCCGCATTTCAAAGCCGCCGGGTTTAGCATCGGCGCATCCGGTTCGTAAACGGAAGCCGGCCCTCCAGATAGGATAATACCCTTGAGGCATTTGACGGACGAAGGATCCTGCTCCGGCGGTATTATTTCCGAGTAAACTTTCAGCCGCCGAACCCTATTTGCTATGAGGTGGGTGTACTGCCCGCCGAAATCGACTATTGCTATGGTATCCAAAGCCGATCCACCTTGAAGAAGACAATTCGATAATATCCTTGAGTGTTTTAGGTGTCAAGGAGAGAAGGGCGGCCGCTGTATCCTGGACTTTGGACACAGCGGCCGTTTGAAAGATGGATTCTGTTTATCCTACTGGCTCCGGTTTACCCGATTCGGCCGATCGATATGCGGCTTCTGTTAGCTGGGCGACGCGAAGGCCGCATATGGGCGGGGCTTGCACAGGTTCTTTGCCTTGAATGGCGTTGATGAAGTTCTGCAGAGGCGGCTTTCCACCGGGTGCCGGTCTGGGCAGTACGCCGTCTTCACCGCGGCGCTGGTACATAAGCGGCTCGGCGGCGCCGAAGCGCATCACTCCCTCGGTTCCGTAGAATGTGAACTCCTCACGCCACTCCGGGGAAAGTGATGTGAAAGCCATATCTCCCACAGCCCCGTTGGTGAATTCAATGGCGACGGCGGTAAGTACGTCAACAAGAGTGCCGTACTTGTTAATGAAAGCCATAACGCGGGCCGGCTCCAGGCCGGTGGTCCAAAGCATAATGTCATTTATGTGGCTTCCGGTATCCATGAAATGCCCACCGCCAGAAAGGGCCGGATCGGCGCGCCACGATGCTCCGGGTTTGAAGATGTCAAGGCAGTCCTGAGCGATGATGACGTGGATAAGTTTTATTTCGCCGATGACGCCGTCCTGTATGAGCTGACGCGCCCGGATGAACCTGCCGTCGCCGTGGCGCTGGTAAGCGATGGCCAAGACCAGGTTTTTCCGCTCGGACAGCTCCATCAGCTCTCTGGCATCTTTTGCTGTTGTGCACATGGGCTTTTCGACAAGCACGTGGAGCCCTTTTTCAAGTGAAGCCTTGACGTGCTCCGTGTGCTGGGTGTGGCACGTGCTTACCACAACGGCGTCTAGATCCTCTTTTTCCAGCATTTCGCGGTAGTCGGTGTATTCACGGACGCTGTCTGCCAGTGGACCAAGGACTTTGCGCATTTCTTGGCGGGCGGCGTCGCTTGGATCGCACTGAGCCACGATAACCGCGTCATCTCGGCGCAGTACTTCTCGGGCATGGTGTCTTCCCATGCCGCCGGAACCGATCATGCCGATTTTCAGCTTCTCCAATGCAGTTCCTCCCATCTCGAAATTTTTATGGAACCTGTGGTTCCGGATAAAATTTCTCCGCGGAGCTACCGATACCTTGGCGGTTTTCTGAGACTCTTTGGATTGATTTTGCTAGCGGTCTGCGGCTTAAGGCGGTTTGGCGTGGATGCGTCTGCCGCGTTTGGAAACCTTTGCGCAGGTTCTGATTTGGGGCTTGTTGATAACTTTGTATATTTATATGACATATACTGATACCAATGCATTCTAGAAAGCGGCATTTTCCTCCCGGTTTTGGGATTCGGGAAAGATGTGCCTGGAGGACTCGGGCACACGCTTGTGTAAGGTCTTGCTTCTGCGCACCACCGCGCCGTGCCCAACGTTTGACCCACCTAAGTGTCTTGCTGAGGGCGGCTGGAATTTGGTATACTGGGCTTGCGCCGGGCAGGTGCTTTTTACAATAAGGTTGGATGTGGAAACTTTATGGTTATCACTGCTACTGCTCCTACTCGAATGGATTTGGCTGGCGGCACGCTTGATATTTGGCCGCTTTACCTTTTTGAGGGTGAAGGAATTACAGTTAACGCCGCCGTTGACGTCAGCAGTCATGTTCGCGTTGAAACGCGCGATGATTCCCGCATACGGTTGACGGCTGAAGATGCCGGCGAGAGCTTGGAGGTTGGCTCTCTTGAGGAACTGCCGTATGGCGGTACGTTCGATTTGATCGTGCGAATCCTCCGCTTCTACGCGCCGAAAACAGGCCTTAACGTAACTACCAAAAGCGATGCTCCACGCGGCTCCGGTTTGGGAGCGTCTTCTTCGCTTTTGATTGCGCTGAGCCATGTTTTGAACCGCCTGAACGGCAGTGGATATACGCCGGACCAAATTATAGACTTCGGAGCTAATATAGAGGCGCAGTGCATAGGAATTCCAACAGGCAAGCAGGATTACTATCCTCCAACCTACGGCGGCGTTAATGCCATTTGGTTTCAGGTGCAGGGTAACAGGGTTGAGTCTTTGGGCGGCGAGGAGTTGATGAGCGAGCTGGAAAAGTGGGTTGTGCTGAGCTATACGGGCATCTCGCGGTTTTCCGGCACGAACAACTGGAACATGATGAAGCGGTATATCGACCGCCGTGGAACAACCGTGGAGAATTTGCGCCGCATAAAAGAAACCGCTTACCGCATGAGAGAGATCTTATTGGCCCGGGACTTTTACGGATTTGCGGCATTGGTTGATGAAGAATGGCAGAATCGGCGTTCTTTGGCCAAAGGGGTTTCTAACGCTAGGATAGACCGCATAATGCAGGCCGCGAAAGATGCTGGAGCTCTTTCCAGCAAGATATGCGGCGCCGGCGGCGGTGGATGCATGATAACCGTTGTAGAACCAGCTCGCCGGGAGGCGGTGGAAAGCGCGCTGAATAAGGCCGGTGCAAAAGTGATGCAGTATCGCATTTCACGCACGGGAGTTCAGGTTGAGGAGAGTTAGTCTGCGCAAAAATGAGCGAAAATGAGGCGAAAGGTAAGGTTGAAAGGGTGGCGCGTACAGATAGGTGGGTTATGTACCGCCGATGCGAGGTTAAGGAGGACGGCCGCCGCATAATCTACTACTCTTTTGAGGATGTAAAAAAGGCGGATACGAAGCAGAGCCTGGATTTGGAGGAACCTGGTGTCTGAGCTTCGCTGGCACCCACTTCTGCGAGAGTGGGTAATAACGGCTACCCACCGCCAGGAACGGACCTTCCTTCCGCCAGCTGATCACTGCCCATTGTGTCCCACCAAGCCGGGCGGTTTCCCAACAGAGGTTCCCGAGCCCACTTACGAAATCGTTTCATTTGACAACCGCTTTCCGTCTCTTCATAGAGAGCCTCCCAAGCCCGCTGTTGAGGGCAGTGAGCTGTGCCCCGTGCGGAGGGCTGAGGGTGTTTGCGAGGTAGTGCTTTACACACCGCGGCACCACGGAACGCTCACCGACATGCCGGTTGACCATATCGAAAAGCTGATTTATGTGTGGACCGACCGCTTTGAACAACTCTCCAAGCTCGATTTCGTGAAGTATGTATTCATATTCGAAAATAAGGGCAAGGTTATCGGTGTAACTCTGGAGCACCCGCACGGGCAGATATATGCATATCCGTTCATACCGCCTAGGATAGAGCGGGAGCTGGAGTCGGCTCTTATTCACCACAGGGAGCGCGGCAGTTGCCTGTTCTGTGATTTACTGCGGTTCGAGCTGGATGATGGGCGCAGGGTGGTTGCGGCGAACGAGTCTTTCCTTGCCGTGGTTCCGTTCTACGCGCGGTTCCCCTACGAGGTGCATATCACACCGAAGCGCCATTTGGGTGCGCTTACGGATCTTTCGGCCGAAGAGAAGCGGCATCTGGCGGAGCTGTTGAAGGTAGTGCTGTTGAAGTATGACAATCTTTGGGGGATTTCCATGCCTTATATGATGGTGATGCACCCAAGGCCTTCGGATGGTCACGAGTATGAGCATTTTCACTTCCATATAGAGTTTTACCCGCCGCATCGGACCAAGGACAAGCTGAAGTATCTTGCCGGCTCGGAATCCGGCGCGGGAACTTTCATAAACGACACCCTTGCGGAGGAGAAGGCAGAGGAGCTCAGACAAGCGCCGCCGGTTACAGACGAAACCGGCTCTTTGATAGAGCCTCTACGAGAACTCTGATAGACAAATCTCTCTCGAGAAGTTTTGACGTTCAATTAGCCGCTGTTTGTTTGTCGAAACTTCTTGTTTGCATAGAAGGGTTTTGGCAGTGAGTTTGCAAGTTGCCTGCGCTAGTCTGGATAACTTTTGGAGGCTGGAGCAGTAATGTCAACACGGCCCGCTTGGCTGGAGATAGATACTGATGCGATAACGCACAACGTAAAACTAGTGCGCGATTTTGTGGGGGCGGAGACCAAAGTTCTTTCGGTAGTCAAGGCGAACGGCTACGGTCACGGTTTGGTTGAGGCCGCAGAGGCGTCGCTTCGCGGCGGAGCGGCGATGTTGGGAGTGGCAATTCTGGACGAAGCGGCGCTGCTTCGCGACGCGGGAATTACCGCTCCTATACTCGTAATGGGGCCGGTGCTTCCCGAGGAAGCTGAGGAGGCAGTGTCCCTTGGCTGTCACCTTGTGGTTGCAGACGTCGATACACCGATAGCGCTTTCTGCCGCGGCTGAAAAGCTTGGCAGAACCGTCAGTGTGCATTTAAAGGTGGACACCGGAATGAACAGAGTGGGAGTGCGTCCCGAAGATGCAGGAGCCGTCGGTCGGGTTATTGCGGATCTCCCTGGGATCCAGCTTGTAGGTCTGTGCAGTCATTTAGCCACAGGTGAAGAGGATCTTGGGTTTGTTATCTATCAGTTGGGGAAGCTTCAGCAGGCGGAAGGGGAGCTGAGGAGGTTCGGCATTGTTCCTGCTGTTCGGCATTTGGCGAGCAGTGCGTCCACCGCGGCGTGCCCCCAGACTTGGCTCGACATGGTCAGAATAGGATTGTTGGTTTACGGAATTCCGGCCGGCGGAGCGTTCTGCCCAAGCGGACTGCGGCCGGCGCTGTCGCTGAAGGCGCGTCTCACCCAGGTGAAGAGGGCGCGCTCCGGATGCACCGTGGGCTACGGGCGGACCTATACTTTGACTCGGGATTCGGTCTTAGGGGTTGTTCCGCTGGGCTATGCCGACGGGTTTCCATTTCAACTTTCAAACCGCGGCCGGGTGCTTGTGCGGGGCCGGTGGGCCAATGTACTTGGAAGAGTATGCATGGATCAGTTTGTGGTGGATCTCACAGATATCCCAGAGGTCCAAGTGGGGGATGAAGTGGTGGTGATAGGAAGACAGGGCACCCGTTCGCAGACTGTTTCAGATTTGGCTGAAAGATCTGGTTCGATACCCCATGTGATTCTTGCCGGCCTTTCAACCCGCCTGCCGCGGCGGTTTATACGCACTGCTTAAATTGAATCCTTACCCAACCATCCGAAAACACGGGTGCTTCTACTCCGAAGAAGGCAAGGTGAGAAGCGCATCTGCAGTCGCTGGCACCGAACCGCGGAGCCACAACAGTTGCGTTGGGTTTAGATAGAACCTGCCTGGCCCAAAAGCATTCGCACCGTTCTTTCGAAGAATTTTGCAGTCCAATCGATTCTTCGGTGAAAAGTATTTGAATCTCTTTGATCTCAGCGGCGGCCAGCAGGTGGTCTATATGCCAGTGAAGGCGCTTCTTCGGGCGCAGGTGACGCTTCAAGCGCTTGGCCAGACCGCCGAGCGCACTGCCCGTGTAAACGTAGTATCCCGGCGGAAAGCGCACGCACCCAAGTGTTTTCATATGGGCCAAATGGGCGTGCGGCAAGAGCAGTATCAACCTGTAGATCCCGGATTCTGTGGGCAAACCACCAGCCAACGAATGCGGAACTCCTTGAAAGGCTTCAGCAAGCCCTTCGTTAGTCTTTGCCTCTGCGCGATTTGATCAAAAGGACCGGAATATGGGTACCGTGGCGTACGCGGTCGGCCACGCTCCCTATCAGCAGATCTGTTAGTTTACCGTGGCCGTGGGTGGCCATAGCGATCAGGTCGCATCCAAGCTCTTCTGCTGTGGATAGTATCACCTCGGAAGGTTCCCCGTGGGCGAGAATAGTTCGGGTTTGCACCCCGGCACTGGAAAGGCGCTCCTCGGCGGCGGATAGGGCGGTTTGCCCCTCTTGGATCTCCGCGGATCTGGCATCCAGAGTGTCGTAATAGGCCGCTCGCAGGAGAACCACCTCGGATTGGCAGAAAGAAGCAAGGCGCTCAATGTGCTCCAGTATATCGTTGTCAACATCGCTGGCATCAAGTGGGACCAGGATTCTGCGGTACATGGTAAACCGCCGACCTCTCTGTTCCGTTTCAAGTAAAAAAGACTTGGTAGAGCAAAAAAGCGTTTAGTCCGATCACCAATGCGCCTGCGGTGCCGGCAAGAAGAGATTCCAGCCCACTACTGGCATATCCTCCCATTATTTTTCGGCTCCTCGCCACAAGCAGGAGGGGAATTATAGTGAAAGGCAGCTGCAGGCTCAGAATCACTTGGCTTACTATGAGCGCTTTGTAGGTATCCACGCCGGCAATAATAACGAACATCGCTGGCAGGGAAGTGAGTATCAATCCCAATCGGTATGTAAATGTGTGAGGGTCTTCCGGCTTCCCAAGGAAATTGCAGATTACGTTAGCTTCCGAAAGAGATGATGTGATGGATGAACCTACCCCGGCGAACAGAAGTGCTACGCCGAACAGCAGATGCGCCGCATTGCCTGCAATCGGCTTGAGTGTGTACGCCGCCTGTTCGATGCTGGAAACCTCTATCCCGTGCCTGTGGAATACAGAAGCGGCAACGATTATCATGGAGCTGTTGACCACCCAACCGGTTCCCATCGCCAGGACGGTGTCTGCCATTTGGAACTTGAGGCGCTTTTTGGTTTCGTCGGCAGTATCACCCCAGTGGCGGCTTTGGATTACGTTGGAGTGCAGGTATATATTGTGGGGCATAACCACAGCTCCCAGCATTCCCAAGGCGATGAGGATGCTTTCGGAATCAACTGATGGAACCACGGCGTGGTATGGAATGCTTTTCCATTCCGGCTTTACGATGAACAGCTCAATGAAATAGCAGGCGGCAATGATGGCAAGGAACCCAACGATCATCCGCTCGAGCTTTTGGTAGCGCTGTCCGAGGATGGCAATGAACACTATTGCAACAGTTAGCGGTGCCCCGATGTAAAGCGGAATGCCGAAAAGTATTTGGAAACCAATCGCGGCACCGAGGTACTCGGCCAGGTCGGTTGCAATGCAGGCCATTACTATAGTTGTGCCGAGAAATCCGGATGCTAATGGATGGAAATGAGTACGGACGTTTGCGGCGAGAGACCGCCCTGTGACGATTCCTATGCGGGCAGACATCCCTTGCATGAGAACCAGCATCAACGTGGAGAGAGTGATCACCCAGAGGAGTCGGTAGCTGAACTCCGAGCCGGCGGCTATGTTGGTGGCCCAATTCCCAGGGTCGATGAAGCCAACGGTAACGAGGAATGCGGGGCCCAAGTACGCAAGGAGCTCCTTGGTTAAGAACTGACCTGCGCGGCTTTTGAGCAGACCTTGCACTTTGTCGGTTATCGATCTCATGCCACCTTTATTATAATAATTCTCAAAACGAAATCTGAGCAATCGAAGGTTCTAGGAAAAGCTTCGCTTTCTTGCCAGGTGCCGCTTGCCTTCGCGCCGGTTGTTGACCCGGAATTGCATATGCTGCTAGACTAGCATAGCAGTTCGGCTTGGAGGCTCTGTTGAGGATTTCCATCATCATTCCCGCGTACAATGAAGAAGCAACTATAGAGGAAACGATAAAGCGCGTGAGAGCTGTCAGCATACCCGCAGAGAAGGAAATCATAGTAGTGGACGATGCTTCAAAAGATAGAACGTGGGAGGTTCTTCAGCGCTTGGCAGGCCCTGATATGGTGGCTGTGCGGCACCAGGTGAATATGGGGAAGGGGATGGCACTGCGAACCGGGCTCGCGCACGCCACCGGTGATTTTATCCTGATACAGGACGCGGATTTGGAGTATTTTCCAGAGGATTATCCAGCGCTTCTGAACACAGCCCTCGGTAACCCGGATGCCGCCGCGGTGTACGGCTCCCGGTTCCTCGGCAGTAAAACAGGTTGGCCGCAGGGAATGCATTTAGCGAATTTCATCGGGAACAAGGTGTTTGCATGGGTGGCGAGCTTTCTTTACAGAGCTAAGATAACTGATGAAGCCACGGCCTACAAAATGTTCAGGCGGGATGTGATCAAGGGCCTGAATTTGAAGTGCAAGCGTTTTGAATTTTGCCCAGAGGTAACCGCAAAGATACTGAAGCGCGGCATGCGCATCGTTGAGGTGCCGATACGATATAAGGCACGTACAAGCGAGGAGGGGAAGAAGATAAGCTGGTGGGATGGTGTGATATGCCTATGGACTCTGCTGAAGTACCGCTTTGTTGATTAGCGGGGTTTTGGTGCGTTTCACGTGAAGCAATTTGCTTTGTGATTTTGGCTTTTTCCTTAGTTTCAGTTATGGTGTAGCGTAACAGCATAACAGTATTATGCAGATTACTGTGGACCCACAGAGCCCAATTCCGCTGTATTGGCAGATTGCGGAGCAGATTCGTGCGGCGATACAAGCGGGGGAATATCTTGCCGGGGATGTACTGCCGTCCGTTCGCAGGCTGTCTGAGAGCCTGCGGGTTAGCCCTAGCAGTGTGGTGAAGGCTTACGAGCTTTTGAAATCCTCCGGTTGGGTGGCGGCGCGAAAGGGAAAGGGCCTATATGTACGCGGTGTTCCGAGCGCCCCCGACGGTGCTTCTGTTTCCGAGATCGACCATCACCTCAAGGCCGCCGTGGTGCTCAGCATTCAGTGTGGGTTAGGAGTGGAGCAGTTGTCCAGCAGACTGCGCGAGATGTACGATGAAAGCCTGAGGTTACAGCTTAGAGGTGAATCTCACGGCTCTGATGGTTGATGATATGTTTGTTTATGTTTGTTACTGAAAACAGCAAAAATCGATACACAATAACCGCTAAGGGCGGAACCACGGATTCTGCCCATCGTTCCTGGGTAGTTTTGGGTGCGGTGGAGAGGTCCACTTTGGCTCTGTGTCTGTGTCGGCGTCACTGCGGGTGGATTTGATCTGGTCGGGCTTAAGCCACCTTACGTGTCCGTCGACGAATGCGTAGTTACCACCGCCCCCGTGCCTA
Source organism: Armatimonadota bacterium (assembly GCA_049969055.1). Taxonomy (GTDB): domain Bacteria; phylum Armatimonadota; class DTGP01; order DTGP01; family JBMFPP01; genus JBMFPP01. The sequence continues at coordinate 9,223 of JBMFPP010000066.1, forward strand.
TCATCTCCGAATCGATAGTCGGGCCACTGTTTTTGCAAAGGATGCGATGGATTAAGCCCCCAAGTGTGCTGGCCTTGGTTGCTTGGTCCATCGCAGATAAAGACGGTGGTAGCTGGATGTGGGATTTCCGCCAGGTTTATCGGGTCGTTGTTGAGGTATCCGCTCCATCTGTCGAGGTAGGAATTGCGCCAATAGCTGTACTCGACCTTCTCCAACACCGGCCCCTTTATGCCGGAGCGCCCGTCGTCCGAGGGGCATATGTACATTGCCTTGGTGCTTGTGTATGGAAGGAGGAAGTCCTGAA
>JBMFPP010000067.1:0-4980 GCA_049969055.1 Armatimonadota bacterium
CTGGTCGAGGTAGCATTTATGTATCGACGGCCCGGCCTCCAGCTTTTTGTACCACGGAATACGGGGAATGCGCCGCACCTCAACACCGGGAACATTGCGCCCGTTGTGGTAGGTAACCACAACTACTTTATGCCCAATGTTTTGAAGTGCCCGCGCTTCCTCCAATATGCGAACGTGGCACCCGCGGTCTGCAAAGAAGGGAGTGGGGGCCACCATAAGTATTCGATGCGGTCGGTTTGCCATTTTTGCACCCAAGGCTTGCTGGTGCAACGTTCGTGCCACAGTTGTGCTAGCGGGCGATCCAGACGCAGGCGCGCTTCGGCATCAGGGTTACTGCAAACGCGCCGGATGCATCACGCTCAATTCGGAGCTTGGTCAGCGGATCCTCGAGGAATTCCACCGCAGCAGGTAGGGAAAAAAGGATGGATTTCGGTTCATCGGAAAGATTTGCGGCGGCAACAACGATGTTGGTTCCGGCATAAAGGAAGGCCGTAATGTCCGGCGCGCTTGACTGCACTCTACAGGGCACCGGCGGGGTTGACGTAAGCTCCGGAGCGGCCTGCATATACCGAGCCGATCGTTTGATGAGAGGTGCATCCGGCAGGCTTTTTGATTCGAAGGGAACCGCTGTTCTAAGCCCCCATACGGTGTTTTGGGCAACGGTTTTCTCGGCATCGCCGGAGGGCAGGACGGTGTACAGACATGCATCAGGGTGCACAGCCCTGGTTACCGGGTACTCCGAGATGCTGTCCGGCTGCGACACTCCTTCCAAAATCATGCCGTCTGCAATCTCCAACACAAAATCGCATCCACCGATTGTCAGCAGGGCAGTATCTGGATGAATTCGGTTCAATCGGGTTCGAACGAGCTTGAGGAGATTACGCACACCCCAGTTCCAGACGTATGGTGTGGGGTGTTTATGGGCTTTGTTGAGGCACGGCGGTGTTGGATTCGGGGCCACGCCCCTTAGAACGACGCCGTCGGCGCCGGTGGAGCGCACAAGCCGGTAGCACAGCTCTGCAATGCGCTCCTGCCATCCGGTGTGCGCCGGGCACATCGTTAGAGTGTCTCGAGCGGTTTCTTTTGATTCAGAGATGCTCATTTCGGATGATTCTGCGGTTCCGGCAAACTGCGAACCGGACGAAATCGATGTGGCATCTAGCCCGAGAAGCACGCGGTATCCAGCGGCGTGAATTTGATCAACAAACTGGCGCAGTGATGCAATAGCGAGGCTGGATATGTTGAAGTAGTCGCCTTTCTCAATGTTGCTCAGCACATCAAGAACCACCAGATCGGCTCCACACTCCTGCACGGCCTGTACCACTTTCGGGTCAAGCGTGCGCGAGAGGATGGCAGCGGAGGCGCGCTCCAGCCACTCCGGCGGTTTTTTGGCTCTGAGCACGCGCTGGCGGATAATCCTTATCTGCTGGAGGCCTTCCTCGTATCCACCAGCGTAGGTTCCAACAATAACTGGTCCCAATGTTATATCGCGGCCGGGCTCCAGGTAGATTCGGTGAGAGACGCTCAGCACCGAGCCGATCGTACTGCCGTTCTCTTGGGATACACTGCAAACGAGTATCGAGCGGAAGCAGGATTGATCGGGTTTGCTGTTCAGGTCTGAGCGGTTGTTGTCAACCAGGTAAATTCCCTCTGCGGCGCCGTGGCAAACAGCTGACGGGCTTACGAGAGCACTGCCGTACTGAAACGCACCTGCTTGGTTAACCCCTAAGAACCCTCCGGCTTCGGTTGGCAGTCCAAAGCGGTCTTCCGACGGAGATTTCACAACCAGGGGCACAAAAGCTGGGAAGAAGAATTCGGCTTCAAGCGGAGCGGTGCTGTGGTTGTGAAGGCGGCAGGTCCAGAAAGTATGGTACTGTCCGGCGGTGATGGTCATGTCGCCGCTCAGCAGGAGTCCGCGGAACTGGAATTCAGTGTGGAAGCGCCCGGGCGATGACGCCCAGGTGAGGATATCTGTGTCAGTTGCGGCTTGAAGGGTTTGAGCAGAATTCTTGGTTTGGATCGCTAATGCAAAGGGGCTTCTGAGGCCCGGGCCGCCGGGGTTTGGCGACCGTGGAGCCCCTGGCAGCTGTCCGGTTGTCGGTTTGGTGCGGAGGTACTCTGTTCCCGTTAGAGCATTGCGAAAGGAAGCTAGTTGAATCCCTTCCTTGGTGCCGACAAGTGAGAAAGAGAGCGCTTTCGTCACAACCGCGGCGGTACGCACAGAGTCTTCTCCTTGGCCTGGCGCGCGGTTTGCAAGTAAGAGCAAGCAGGCGGCAATTCCAGTTTTCATCAGCCTTTGGAGGCGGATGCCAAGCAGGCGTTTAACGCTGAGCGCGCGAGTGGTACTCATAACCATGTTTGCCTCGAGAAGCTTCCAACCTTGTTTGATTCAGCTTCAAGTCAAGTTGTTCTTGTTTGCAGTAAGTACATCCTCCATTTGTGGTGACGCACTGATACCACCATGTATTGGAGGATGTCGATTGCGTAATCGGGAAGTGAAAATTGTGAGGTCGCGCATTTGGGAGGCTGTCTTGTGAAGCGCGCAGCGTTTACATTGATTGAGCTTTTGATAGTGATAGCGATCATCATGATTTTGGCCGCTATTCTTTTTCCAACATTTGCGAAAGCTCGGGAGAACGCGCGGCAGACGTCTTGTTTGGGGAATCTGCGGCAGATAGGGATAGCAATTCGGGCCTACGAGCAGGATTGGGAGGAGCTTCCTCCCCACGTGATCGGTGACGATGGGCGGGGATATCTGCGGCCGTATGCGCAGACGGTTAAGATTTTCATCTGTCCGTCAGATCCGGATCCTGAGAAGCCGCTGTGCTTAAGGCATCCGTCGTTCGGCAATTTCGGGTTTACGTCTTACCTATATCACTACGATGAAACGGCCAACGGCGGATTTTGGCGAGACGATTACTGGAAGCAGGTGCAGGAGTTCAAAAGGCGCGGCAAAGACGGCGAAAGCTGTGTTTGGTTGATGCTTTGTGTTCTACATGTCGACCAATCGATCTACTGGAAAAACGTTGGCTCCGGGCGCTACTCCGGCAAAAACCTTACCCTTCAGGGAGATCTGCACGTTGGGCGGTGGACTGAGCCGGGATGGACAGGGTACTGGGATCAGTGAGTAAACGGTTCCAACTGAGTAATGTTGGACTTTGGGTGGCACCGCTTGTGGATCAAAATCTTCTTACCAGACGCCGCCGGTTGTGGTGGAAGCCAGGCGCTCTAAACGTGCAATCCTCTCTTGGATGGGAGGATGGGTGCTGAACAGGGTGAAGATACCCTCAGCGGAAAGCGGGTTGACGATGAACATATGGGCGGATGCTGGATTCGCGTCTGCCGGAATTGCTTGAGCGGCGCGCTCCAGCTTTGCCAAAGCTCTTGCAAGGGACAGCGGTCGTCCGGAGATTTTGGCGCCGGTTTCATCAGCAAGGTACTCCCGCGACCGTGATATGGCCATCTGTATGATCAGCGCCGCAATCGGAGCAACAACAGCCAACGCCAGCGCCCCAAGCATGCTGCCGCTATCCTCACCCTCCTTATCGCTCCGGAACCCGCCGAAAAATGCGGCGTAGCGAATCATATTTGCGATCATGGTGATTGCACCGGCCAATGTGGCGGCGATAGTCGCAATCAAAACGTCGCGGCTTCGGACGTGGGCAAGCTCGTGCGCGAGGACACCTTCAAGCTCATCCAGGGTGAGGATTTTCATTATGCCTTCCGTAACCGCCACAGCCGCGTTTTCCGGGTTGCGGCCGGTGGCGAAGGCGTTAGGCTGTTGCATCGGAATTATGTAAACACGAGGTTTGGGCAACCCGGCTTGACGTGCCAGCTTCTCCACCAATGCATGCAGTTCAGGCGCCTCGGCCGGCGATACCTCCTGCGCGTGGTACATAGCGAGGACAATCTTGTCGCTGAACCAATACATGCCAAAGTTCAAAATGCCGGCGAACAGCAGAGCCGTAATCATGCCGGATGGGCCGCCCAAGTAATCCCCGATGAGTACAATTATAGCGGTGAGCGCGGCCATCAAAAGACCGGTTTTGAAAACGTTGCTCATATCTCCATCACCCCCAGTTTAGGGACCAAACAATCGCGTTTAGTCTTCTCTCCAATCTTATAGATACCCGAAAGTGCTGGGGGGTTCAAACTTCTTGCGTCTAAGCAGCCGCCTGCAAAACCTCGTCGGGTATGTCGAAGTTGGCGTACACGTTCTGGACATCGTCCAAATCTTCCAGCATTTCCATGAGCTTCAACATCTGTTGGGCTTCTTTACCCTCCAGCTTTACGGTGGTCTTCGGAAGCATTGTAACCTGCGCGGAAGTGAAGGCGATACCGGCGTCTTCAAACGCCTTGCGGACCTGCTGAATATCCTCCGGGGCGGTAATAACTTCGTATCCATCCTGGTCGGTGCGCACGTCTTCTGCACCAGCTTCAAGCGCAACAGCCAGCACCGTGTCTTCATCTGCGGATTCGGCTGGTATGGAGATAAGCCCTTTCGGTTCGAACACCCAAGCGACGCATCCTGATTCTCCGAGGGTGCCTCCGTTCCTTGTGAAGCAGTGCCGAACCTCTGAAACGGTCCTATTGCGGTTGTCGGTGAGGCATTCTACAAGCACAGCAACTCCTCCAGGGCCGTATCCTTCGTAGGACACTTCTTCGTAGTTTGCCACTTCGCCTTCACCGGTGCCCCTCTGGATGGCTCTTCTGACGGTTTCTGCAGGCATGCTCACCTCTTTGGCCTTCTGGAGCGCAAGTCGCAAGCGAGGGTTCGCATCCGGGTTCGGCCCACCTTGCTTCACCGCAACGATGATCTCTCGCGAGACTTTGGTAAAGGTTTTTCCGCGCTCAGCGTCCTGCTTTCCCTTCCGCAGGCGTATATTGTGCCATTTGGAGTGACCAGACAACCAGACGTTCCCCCCTTTACAAATTGCTGTGTGGCATGACAGAATAGCAAAGGCGGGCGCACGCCCGCAC
>JBMFPP010000067.1:4990-9477 GCA_049969055.1 Armatimonadota bacterium
TGTTTCTTTTCGCCCCGATTATAGCAGAACGGGGTTGAGTCGTCAATCTACGCTTGCCTGTCATCGGAGCTTGCATCGATGAATGTTGTACTGATGAGTCTTGATACGCTTCGTGCGGACCATTTAAGCTGTTACGGGTACAAGCGGCTGACGAGCCCGCATTTGGACGCGGTTGCGGAGCAGGGGGTTTTATTTCTGGATGCGTTCAGCACACACATTCCCACTCATCCGGCGCACACCAGCTTATTTACAGGCACCGATGTTATAAAGCACCAAATCGTGGCCCAAGGAGCCAAAGTGGAACTGGATCCCTCAATTCCCACCCTGCCGGAGATCTTGAAAGGCGCGGGGTATTTCACTGCCGCCGCTGATAATTTGGGGAGGTGGTTTACACGCGGCTTCGACATATACGAGGGCTATGATTGGCCCCGCAGCTCTTTGGAGGGTTGGCGCAAGGCTGAGGGTGTAAACGCGGCCGCCCTCAAAGTGTTGAAGGCCTGCGCAGAGCAGAGTCGCCCGTTTTTCGCTTTCCTGCACTATTGGGACCCGCATACCCCGTATCTTCCGCCCCCGCCTTTCAGCCGCATGTTCTACAGCGGAGACGAGAAAGATCCGTCGAACCACAGCATGGATCCGGTGCTGAACTTCCCTCCGTTTATGTGGTACTTCCGCCAGTGGATGGGGGATGTTCGCGATATAAAGTTTCCCTGCGCTCAATACGATGCTGAGATTGCCTACATGGATACCTGCCTTGTGCACGTGTGGACTTTCCTATCTGAGGCCGGGTTGGACGAGAACACTCTCCTTGTAATTACTTCGGATCACGGCGAGGAGTTGGATGAACACAAGCATTGGTTCGACCATCACGGCCTCTACGACACGAATTTGAGGGTGCCGCTTATTATGCGGTGCCCCGGAGTGCTTCCGTCTGGAGCTCGAGTCGGCGGTTTTGTGAGGCTTATGGACGTAGCACCTACGATTTTGGATATACTCGGCATGCTTGACGATCGCTACAAACAGCAGATGGACGGGCGCAGTGCCCTTCCAACCATTCGCGGAATGGAGTTCGGCACCTGCGACACACTTTTCTTGACGGAGTCTACTTGGATGCGCAAGAGGGGAGTTCGAACGCGCAGGTGGAAATACATTGAGGCTTTGGAGCCTGACATTCACAACATGCCTCCTCGCGAGCTGTACGATCTTGAAAGCGATCCCGGCGAGCTGAACAATTTGGCCGAGGAACGACCGGATGTGGTGAACGAACTTTCTGATGAACTGCATCGGTGGGTGCAGAAGCGCCTTTCGGAGACTCAAAAGCCGGATCCGATGGAAACACAGGGCATCACTTTGCGCCAAATCGGTGAACCGCCGAGCAGTTCGCCAGGCGGCGGGTCTGCTGACCCATCTCGGAGATAACCTGATGAACGCGAAAAATAGAGTTGTTGTTGTGGGACTGGATTCTCTGGAGCCTTCTTTGGTTTTCGAGCGGTGGCGCGCTGAGCTTCCAAATTTTGGCAAATTGATGGGGGAAGGCTTATACGGTGAGCTGTGCAGTACAATCCCTCCGATTACTGTGCCGGCTTGGATGTCGATGTTTACAGGGCACGACCCGGGCTCTCTTGGAATATACGGCTTCCGCAACCGCAGGGATCGTTCGTATGACGGGCTTGCTACTGCGAACTCACGGATGGTTGCGGTGCCCACGGTGTGGGATGTGCTTGGCAGTGCGGGCCTTAAATCGGTGGTTTTGGGTGTACCGCTGACCCATCCCCCGAAACCGCTCAGCGGCTGTATGGTATCTGGCTTTCCGCTTCCCGGCACCGACGGCGATTACACGTATCCGTCAGAGCTCAAAGAAGAAATCCGCTCTGTGGTTGGAGAGTATATGCCGGATGTTGCTGAGTTTAGAACTGATGATAAGAAACACCTGATCGATCAGGTGTATAGGATGACCGACTGCCGCTTTGCATTGGCTCGACACCTTATGAACACCCGCGATTGGGATCTGTTCATCATGGTGGAGATGGGGCCCGATCGGATGCACCACGGCTTCTGGAGATACCACGATTCAGAACACCCAAAGCACGAACCTTCTTCTCCCTTTGCCACTGCAATACGCGACTACTACCGCTACTTGGATGACCAGCTTGGAAGTTTGCTTGAGCTTGCCGAAGATGCCGCTTTCGTAGTGGTTTCGGACCACGGGGCACAGTGCATGGAAGGCGGGGTTTGCATCAATGAGTGGTTGATGCGCGAGGGATACCTGGCTTTGTCCTCACAGCCGGAGGGTATAACAAGGATAGACCCGGCGGTTGTAGATTGGGACAGAACTTTGGCTTGGGGCGACGGCGGCTATTACGGCAGAATTTTCCTGAACGTGCGTGGGAGAGAACCGCGGGGTGTTGTGCTTCCGCAAGATTACGAGAAGGTCCGCGGTGAACTGATTACCGGTTTGGAAGCGATGACCGACGAAAGCGGGCATCCGCTGGGGACGAAGGTTTACCGCCCGGAGGACATATACTCGGAATGCAAGAATATACCGCCGGATCTTATAGTTTATTTTGGCAATCTGAGGTGGCGTTCTGTCGGAAGCGTTGGTCATGGGTCGATTTGGACGCGCGAAAACGACATTGGGCCGGATGACGCAAACCATGCTCAAAACGGCATGATTGTGCTCAGCAGCCCCGGTTTTTCCGGCGGCAGATCTAAGCATGCTTTTCAGATATGCGACGTTGCCAGAACACTTCTATCCATTTTGGGGGTGGATCCCCCGTTTGATATGCCTGGCAAGATCATAAAATCTGGTGAGAGAGGAGCGGTATGAGTTTCGAGCTTAGTGGATGGGCTCTCATTTTGGGGGCTTCCAGCGGGTTTGGAGAAGCAGTGGCTGTAGAGCTGGCGCGGCGCGGGATGCACATATGGGGTGTGCATCTGGACCGCAGATCTACCATGGAGAACGTGGAGAGGATAATATCGGCGATAAAATCCTTCGGGAGAGAGGCGGTCTTCTTTAACGTGAATGCGGCGGAGCCGGAAAAACGAAGCGAGGTGCTTGATGCCATTGCGAAGCGGGCGGAGGAGGAGGGCATCAACCACCCGGTCCGCGTACTCCTTCATTCTTTGGCTTTCGGAGCACTGAAGCCGTTCATTGCGGAGTCTCCATCAGACAGGGTGAGCCAAGCTCAGATGGAGATGACTCTAGACGTGATGGCAAACAGCCTGGTTTATTGGGTGCAGGATCTGGTTCAGCGGCGTTTGATGGGTGAGGGGGGACGCATATTCGCCATGACCAGCTCCGGAAGCACCAGGGTGTGGAGTTCGTATGGGCCTGTATCTGCGGCGAAGGCCGCGTTGGAATCGCACGTGCGGCAGCTGGCGTTGGAATTGGCTCCGTACGGAATAACCGTAAACGCTCTCCGAGCAGGAGTGACGGATACCCCGGCTCTCCGCAAAATTCCCGGCCACGAGGAGATGATAGCCACAGCGCAGAGGCGCAACCCGCACCGCCGGCTTACCAAGCCGGAGGATGTTGCCAAGGCGCTTGCGGCGCTCTGCCTGCCGGAAACGGCGTGGATTACCGGAAATGTAATAGGTGTTGACGGCGGTGAAGATATTGCAGGATGAGCTCCCCGCCAGCTGAAGAGAGCAGAAAGACTTGTTCAGCCTGGGAAAGCCGGATTTAGCGCGAATTTGAAGTCTTCTTCTGTCACAGCGAAGGAAGTTCTTCGCCGGATGCTTGCACGACCTCTCGGAAGGATGTCGGAATTTCGGATTTGGCGGTCCCTGCGGAGCACTTATCCAAGCTGTCCAAGGCCGACAGGAAAATCGCCCAGGGGAGGCTTACGAACAGCTCGTCATCCGCGTACTTTTGAGCTCGCCTTGCAGTAACATCCCCGAAGCTTACGTTTACTTTTCCGGTGACCAGCGGGTATGTAATTACGGACTGACACAGAGCGCCGGTTGGGTCGCACTCCATAGGCTTGCCGTCGGAATAGTATGCTAGGTTGACGAGCCTGGCGGCCTGTCCGGCAGTGCATATAAAGACCACCAGGTTCGGCTCCTGCTCGGCTTTCTCAAGCGGGGCGAAGATGACATAGTCAGCGATATCTTTCGGCGGCGGGGCCTTGCTCAGGGCAAGCATTCGGTGAACGGCAATCGGGTTGGCGAACAGTTTTTCGCCTTTTACTAGAAATTCGAGGAGCGGCTTTCTCTGTTCCGGAGGGCGTTCCGCCAACCCCAAGTACGAAGTTCCGCCGCCGCACAGAGAGTTCTGTGCGGTTAGGTTTATCACCGCACCTCTGGATGCATCTTGGATGGCTCCGCACACGCGCCATCGACCTTCAACCGCGCCTTTGGCGGGTTCATCGGAGTAAATTACCGCTACCGGGCTAACTCTAAGCCCAAGCACATTTTTGAATTTTTCCGACCATTCCGCGTATTGCATTCCAAACTCCTAAGATTGAAAAACCCTCGGAAAGTTTGCGAGG
>JBMFPP010000068.1:0-9465 GCA_049969055.1 Armatimonadota bacterium
CGCGAAAGATGCAGAGCGCTTTTATCCATAATTAGCGGCTCTTGGCCAACTCGGAAGCTGTTTTGCTGAAGAATTCCACGCACTTGGCTACATTGGAGATAAGTTCGGCTCCGGAACCAGACTCATACTCAATAGAGAAAACTCCTTTGAACCCTTGGCGCTTAAGCTCGGCGAGCATTCCTTTAGCATCGCACACTCCGGTTCCCCAAGGCACATCCTGCTTGTTTTCGTTCAGGTCCTTGAAGTGGAGCGAGATTATCCTGCCTTGGAGCTTCCTAAGAGATTCCACTGGGTTCAGGCCGGACCTATACCAGTGCCCAACATCGGCGCATGCTCCAACGCGTTTTGACCGGCCTTCGCAGACCTTGAGCACTGTGTCTGGGTTCCAGTAATGAGAGGGGCGGGGATGGTTGTGTATGGCGATGTTTATTTTGTATTCTTGGGCGAGGCGGTCCAGCATGGGAATTGCTTCTTCCGGGGCTTCCAAGGTGATTGTTTCGAGATTCAGCTTTTTAGCGAAATTGAACACCGTTCTGGCGCTGTTTTCGTCATTGCCCATGCCGACAACACCGTAGCACACCGGAGTGACTTTAGCGCTTTTCAGCTTTTGAAGCAGGCCGTTTATAAGTTCTGGTGACGCATTGTGGGTGAAAGGAACGGGGTTTTCTCTTGAGTAGCGCTGTCCGGGGAACAGCTCTATGTAGCGTATGCCTAGGTTAGCCAGAGTGTCTATGGTTTCGAAAAGGGTCATTTCTCTGAAGGTGTAAGCCTGGCAAGCCAGCTTCCATCCGAGCTTTTGCATGGATGCGTAGTCAATTTTTGGCGCTGCGGCCAGCATTGAAACGCCGCCCAGCGGTGCTTGCGGCATCTGTGCCTGAGCAAGCCCTGCGCTAGCCAGCAGTAGAGCCAAGGCAATGATACAAAGAATGATGCGCATACCGAATCACCCCTGTTCTGGTTGTTTTTAAGCACAAGCGGACACCGCAACGCTGAAACCTGCGTGATCTCCCCTATTGGGTAGCTTTACGAGGCTACAATATCAACTTCGCAGCTTGATGTCAACAAACCTGCAGACTGCGCGCAGGAATTTCGGGGCGGCATTGGAGCGTCGGCATTGGTTTTGGTGGTGGAGGGATAGCAAAGTGCTTTTGAAGTTCCGCACTAAGTTGGGATGGAGTCTTGCGAGTCTTGCAAATACAAAGCTGGGCATTTTATACTCGGTGTGGTGTTTGCTTACTGCTTTTGCGGGGCTTGAACGATGCGTCGGACGGCAATTTTCGACTTGCACATCGGTTTGGGCGCTCGGATGATGGAGTTCGCGGGTTGGGAAATGCCGCTTCACTACGGAAGCATTCTTTCCGAGGCACGGGCCGTACGCAGTGGTGTTGGCGTTTTCGATGTTTCGCACATGGGGAGGCTTCTCCTGCGGGGAGAGGATGCGCTGAAGGTGCTGGAGCGCGAAACTGTTAACAATGCTGCCGGTTTGGCCCTCGGCCGCGGCCACTACACACTGATGCTGAACGAAGCCGGTGGTATTGTTGAGGATCTCGTGTTGTTCAGGCTTGACGCGCAAGAATACCTTTTGGTTACAAACGCTGTTAATACCTGCAGGGTTCTCGAGAGATTTAGAGAGCACGTTGGTGCCGGTGCAAACGTGGAGGTGATGGACCAAACCGAGGCTCTTGGGATGCTGGCTCTTCAAGGCCCGCGCGCCGTTGAGATTTTGCGTGCATATACACAAGACAGGGATCCCGGGTCCCTGATGCGCTTCGGAATAGGGTGGTTTAGGGTTGGCGGCGTTTCCTGCCTTGTGTCGAGAACTGGCTACACGGGGGAGGATGGGTTTGAGTTGATCTGTGAGGCGCGGGGTTTGGCTTCAATCTGGCACCTTTTAGTGGGAGACGGAGGAGCGGTTCCGTGCGGCCTCGGGGCGCGGGATGTGCTTAGGATTGAGGCCGGATATCCCCTTTACGGCCACGAAATAAGCGATGAGATAACCCCTTTCGAAGCCGGTTTGGGTTGGGTGCTCAAAAACACCAAGGAGTATGTGGGCAAAGAGGCTCTGCGCCGCATGGGGTTTCTTGCGCAGTCAGAAATGGGTCAAGCGGTCCTTCCGAAGCGGCGCTTGATGGGGCTGTTGCCTGAGACCAGATCTGTTCCCAGGCAGGGTGACGTGGTAGAGCGCGAAGGCCAAGTCGTTGGAAAGGTGGCCAGCGGGACTTTCTCACCGAATCTGAACAGATCTCTGGCTACTGCCTTCATAGACACAGAGTTTGCTAAACCTGGGGAGGTGCTTGCCGTTCGGTCTGGAAATAAGACGCAGAATGCCCGGGTTTCGGCACTACCCTTCAAGAGGTTTTAGCCAAAAAACAAAACTTCTTGCGCGGATTTTACGGCGGCGAAAAGGAGAAAGGAGTAAAAGGCAATGGAGTTTCCAGAGGATTTGAGGTATTCCAAAGATCACGAGTGGGTAAGGGTTGATGGTGATAGGGCAACCATAGGAATCAGCGACTACGCCCAGGACAACCTGCAGGATGTTGTTTTCATCGATCTGCCGGAGGTTGGACGGCAGTTGCAGCAGGGGGATATCTTCGGTAGCATCGAGTCTGTTAAGGCGGTTTCCGACCTGATCAGCCCTGTTAGTGGAGAGGTAATTGCGGTTAACGAAGAACTGCCGGACGCCCCAGAAATAGTGAACCAAGACCCGTATGTGGGCGGCTGGATGATCGTGGTGCAGATGGATGATCCCTCAGAAGTGGAAGAGTTGATGACCGCCGAACAGTACCGGGAATACGTTGAGGAGCTGTAACCGTTGGCATACCTTCCAAATACGCCGCATCTCAGGGCAGAGATGCTGTCTGCCTTGGGAGTGAAAAGCGTAGAAGAGCTTATCGACCGCCAGGTACCCGGCAAGCTAAAGTTCCGGGGGCTTCTAAACCTGCCGGCTCCTCTTTCGGAAATGGAGCTTTTGGATGAGCTGGAGAAGGATGCCGCTTGCAACCAACCTGCCGTTGAAATGTTGAGCTTTTTGGGTGCCGGTGTGTACGACCACTTTGTGCCTTCGGCGGTGGCGAGACTTGTTTCGCGTTCGGAGTTCTATACTTCTTACACGGCTTACCAGCCGGAAGCAAGCCAGGGTATGCTTCAGGCAACGTACGAATACCAAAGCCTCATATGCGCTCTCACCGGCATGGATGTGGCAAACGCATCCAACTACGACGGCGCAACTTCTTTGGCCGAGGCGGCAGTTCTCTGCATGTCGGCAACTGGTAGGCGCGGCATTGTTCTATCTGGAGCGGTGCATCCTGCGTACCGCAAAGTGGTGGAAACTTACACAAGTGGGCTTGGCAGTACCATACGCACTGTGCCCACTCCGAATGGGGTTACCAGCCCTGACACCCTTGGTGATTTGCTGGGTGAAGCGTGTTCAGGCGGCGATCCTCCTGCGGCTGTGGTTGTTCAGCATCCAAACTATTTCGGATGCTTGGAGGATGTATCTGCGGTCGCCGCAAAAGCCCACGATGTTGGCGCTTTGTGCGTTGTTTGCGTAAATCCGATATCGCTGGGCATACTAGTGCCGCCCGGCAGTTGCGGCGCTGACGTGGTTGTGGGGGAAGGACAGCCTCTCGGTTCGCCGATGAACTATGGAGGCCCACTGCTGGGCATTTTCGCCTGCCGCGAAGAGCATGTTCGCCGCATGCCCGGCCGCATCATCGGCGCCACAACGGATGCTCACGGCCGCAGGGCATACTGTATGACTCTCCAAACTCGGGAACAGCACATCCGCCGCGAACGCGCAACATCCAACATCTGCACAAACGAGGCTCTTTTGTCGCTGGCCGCCGCCGTATACCTTTCGCTTATGGGGAAGCACGGTCTGCGTCGGATGGCAGAACTGTGCATCCAAAAGGCCCACTACGCCGCGCGCCGCATATCCGAATTGCCCGGGTATAAGCTTGCTTTTGATGCGCCTTTCTTTAACGAGTTTACGGTTGAAACGCCGGTGCCTGCCGCCAAAATCGTTTCGGAGTTGTCACAGGAGGGCATTCTGCCGGGCCGCGATCTTTCGTTGGACTTTCCTGGGATGGATAACGGACTCCTTGTGTGCGTTACCGAACGCCGCACCAAGGCTCAGATAGACCGATTGGTGGATGCACTCTCCAGATATCGGTAAAAGGTTTTGCCGAACAAGAAGTTTTGGCAAACCAACATGGATTTATTGGAACTTCTTGATGAAGGATGGTTTGAGGCGGCGAAATTTCCTGCCTTGGAGTTTGGTGATACTATGTTGCAACCTGGAACCGAACCCACCATTGCAGAGCTGAGCGCCGAAGGTCGCGTTGGGGTCTTGCTTCCGCAGTGCGACGTGCCGGAAGTGCCTTTGGAAGAGCTTATGCCGGCAGAGCAGATCCGCACTGATCTACCGCTTCCGGAGGTTTCCGAGCCGGATGTTGTGCGCCACTTTACGCGCTTGTCTCAGCGCAACGTCGGCGTGGATACACATTTTTACCCGCTTGGCTCTTGCACTATGAAATATAACCCCAAAGTGAACGAGGAGATCGCTTCGTGGCGCGCGTTCTCCGGACTGCATCCGTACCAGCCGGAGGAAATGGTCCAGGGTGCTCTGCGCATCGTCCAGAGCCTTGAGCGCTTTTTGTGCGAAGTCGGAGGTATGGATGCCGCTTCTCTTCAGCCCGCCGCCGGGGCCTTGGGAGAGTTTACGGGTCTTTTAATAATCCGCGCTTACCACGCCGACCGTGGTGAATCCCAGCGGAACATTGTTCTGGTTCCGGATTCGTCCCACGGCACAAACCCCGCTACTGCCGCCAGATGCGGCTACCAAGTGGTAAAGGTGGCTTCGGATGAGAGAGGGCGCGTGGATTTGGGCGATTTGGAGCGGCACCTCAGCGGTTGTGTGGCCGCCCTTATGATGACAAATCCGAACACCTTGGGTGTTTTTGAAGACCAGATACAAGAGGTTTGCGAATTGGCGCATTCGCATGGGGTGCAGGTGTACTGCGACGGCGCCAACATGAACGCTGTGCTTGGTATTTGCCGCCCCGGGGATATGGGCTTCGACGTGATGCACTTCAACCTCCACAAAACCTTTTCAACGCCCCACGGGGGAGGCGGCCCTGGTTCGGGACCGGTGGCTGTGAAATCCCACCTTGAGCCTTACTTACCGGTGCCGAGGCTTCGGAAGCAGGACGGTGTTCTTCGCTGGAGCTACGACTTCCCAAAGAGTATTGGCCGCGTGCATCCGTTCTACGGAAACTTTGCTGTTGCGCTTAGGGCTTACTGCTACATAAGGCAGTTGGGGCCTGAGGGTCTCCGTTCCATCGCCGAAGATGCGGTTCTTAACGCAAACTATCTGCTGAAGCTTCTTGTTGACGGAGGCGCAGGTAAGGGGCTTGAACTGCCGTATCCAGCTCCGTGTATGCATGAGTTTGTCCTGTCCGCCGCCGAGCACAAAAAGGCCACCGGTGTGCGCACCGCCGACATCGCCAAACGCCTTTTGGACTACGGTTTTCACCCGCCGACGGTGTATTTCCCCATCATTGTGGAGGAGGCTCTCATGATCGAGCCTACCGAAACGGAATCGAAAGAAACCCTGGATGCTTTTGCGCAGGCGCTTCTTGCAATCTTGGACGAGGACCCGGATGTTGTTAAGAATTCTCCGCACACAGCTCCCGTATCTCGGGTGGATGAGGTGAAAGCTGCGCGAGAGTTGAACTTAAGATGGTAGCTGCACGCTGGAGGCTGATTTTAGACGGGCCTGCGCAGGGCTTTTGGAACATGGCTGTTGACGAGGCTTTGTTCCACTGGGCGGAACAGCACGGTGGGTGTCCTGTCATCCGCTTTTATGCCTGGCATCCTCCGTGTGTTTCTTTGGGGAAGTTCCAGAAGGTGGATGCAAGCGTGGATCTGGAGGCCTGCCGCCGCCTCGGTATTGAGTTGGTTCGGAGGCCAACCGGCGGCAGAGCGATCCTCCACGAGAGCGAGGTGACCTACAGCATAGTGGCGCCGTTGGCATCCTGGGGGATATTGGAGTCTTATCGCTATCTCTCTGAGGGGTTGGTGCTGGGGCTTAGAAAGCTCGGCATAGAAGCCTGCTACGGCGCAGAACGGGCTCCCAATCTGCATTCCAGAGCAAGTTGTTTCGCACACGCCGCTAGATGCGACATTGTTGTAGGCGGTCGGAAGGTCATCGGCAGTGCTCAGGTTCGCGGGAGGCGCTGGCTGTTACAGCAGGGATCCATTCCGCTGGAAATATCTATAGAGCGCAACGCGGCCGTGTTCGGATGGCGGGATGAAAGCGATGCAGGCGCCGCCAGCAGTTTGTCTGAGGTGCTGGACCGCCCGGTGGCTGCGGAGGAGGTTATCTGCGCAATGGTGCAGGGGTTTGAGAGTGCACTGCAGGCCCCTCTAAAAGCGGAAGCGCTTACACCCCGGGAAGAAGCGCTGGCCGAGCACCTGGCCCGCACCAAATACGCTGTCGAGGAGTGGACTCTTTACGCCAAGGGCTAGTTCAGATGCATTGGGATGGTTGCTGTATACCTGGCCTTATCCCTCCGAGCCGATCTCGCTTTCGGAAAGGATTGCAACGTCTGCGCCGCGCAGGGCGCTAACAGCTTCATCCAGATTTTCTACGCCAAACACGATCTCTGCGTCGCCGATTGGGTACATGTACTCCACGTTGATATTTCGTGAACCCAGGGCCTCCAGGGCGTTTGCTAGCCCTCCGGGGCGGTTTGGAACCCGTATGCACAGCACTTTGGACATGTACACGGTAAACTGCTGATCTTTAAGCGCGTTGTAGGCTTTGTCCGGAGCGTCCACTACCAGGCGCAAAATTCCGTATTCGCTGGTGTCGGCCACGCTGAAGCCGATTATATTCACCCCGGCGTTGCCCAAAGTGCGCGTTACCTCTGCCAGTCTGCCGGCTTTATTTTCCAAAAACACTGCGAGCTGTGTAACACCCACTTCACTTCGCCTCCTTGCGCAGGTCTTTCACTCGTTTGGCCTTGCCTTCGCTTCTCTCTATAGTCTTTGGCTCCACAAGGCGCACCTTAACGCTTAGGCCCAGCACACTTTCGATTTCGCTCTTGATGCGGTTGGACAAGGCTTCGAGGTGTCGGATTTCGTCTTTGAAGAACCGCTCTTCCACCTCCACCCAGATTTCTATTTCGTCCATTGCGCCATCTCGGCTCACCACGATTAAGTAGTGCGGTTCCGTACCTTCCAGCTCCATAAGCACGCTTTCGATTTGGGATGGGAATACGTTCACGCCGCGTACGATAAGCATATCATCTGTGCGCCCAGATACGCGAGCCATTCGTGCGGATGTGCGTCCGCAGGGGCAAGGTTCGTAGGTTAGGCTAGAAATGTCGCGCGTGCGGTATCTGAGAAGCGGAAGGGCTTGTTTTGTGATGCAGGTGAAAACCAGCTCGCCGGTTTCGCCCGGGGGCAGGCGTTTCCCCGTGTTGGGATCTATGATCTCTGGGATGAAATGATCGTCGTTGATGTGTAGTCCTTGCTGGTATTCGCATTCGAAGGAAACGCCGGGGCCGATGATCTCGCTCAAACCGTATATATCCAGAGCGCGCAGTCCCAGCCTCGATTCGATTTCGCGCCGCATGCCTTCCGACCATGGCTCGGCGCCGAAGACTCCGGCTTTCAACTTTAGTTCTTCCGGCGATACACCCATCTCTTCCATTACCTCGGCGATGTTGAGCGCATAGGAGGGCGTGCACGCCAGGATGGTGCTGCCGAAGTCCTTCATTATCATTACCTGGCGTTTTGTGTTGCCGCCGGAAATGGGTATTACCGAGCAACCGATCTTTTCGGCGCCGTAGTGCGCTCCAAGGCCTCCGGTGAACAAGCCGTATCCGTAAGCCACGTGAACTATGTCGCGGTGGGTTGCACCGGCGGCTGTTAGTGTGCGGGCCATAAGCTCGGCCCAAAGCTCAATATCGTCGCGCGTGTATCCCACCACTATTGGTTTGCCGGTTGTTCCGGAGGAGGAATGTATGCGCACCACTTGTTCCATCGGCACGCAGAACATTCCGAACGGATAGTTCTCACGCAGGTCGTCTTTCGTAGTGAAGGGCAGTTTTTCGAGATCGTCCAGCGAACGAATATCCAACGCCCGCGCGCCGCACTCGTCCAGCTTTTTGCGGTATGCTGGGGAGTTGCGGTATAAATAGTCCACCATTCGCTGAAGCCGATTAACCTGGAGGGCCTCGCGCTGTTCACGAGGCATGCTTTCATAGCGTTCGTTCCAGATCATCTCTTCCTTCTCCAAATGGCCTATGCGCGCGTATTTCGCCGGCAAGTTTTACGCTGTCTCAGTTGACCCGGCCTCTTTTCCTAATAGAAAAGCCTTTTTGTTAACCTCTAAGAAGTTCGGCTTCACGTGTCGTTCCAGGGCTTTCTGCCAAGCTTCGTCCGACAGCGGAAGGTGCACAGAAGCCGCACCCAACAGTACAACATTCACCGTAAGCGGGTGCCCGGCCTGTTTGGCCAGTTCCAGACCGTTTACGGCCACCACACGGAAGCCGTTTTCCCGGAGCTTTTTTTCCACGTCCTCGGGATATTCTGCGGCGCCCGTCAGCACCGGCGCGGGCAGAATCTTCTGGGTGTTCAGAAGGATCAAGCTCTGGCGGCGAGCGTGGTTTGCATACCTCAAGCCTTCTAGGAGCTCAAAGGCCAGAAGCAGGTCCGCTTGGCCGGCTGGTATTACCGGAGAAAAAACCCTTTCGCCGAAGCGGACGTGACTGGTTACACTACCTCCCCGCTGAGACATTCCGTGTATTTCGCTTTTTTTCACGTCTAGGCCGTCTTCCAGCGCGGCTTGTGCCAGTATTTCGCCGGCAAGCACTATTCCCTGGCCGCCAACGCCAACAAGCAGCACGTTTACCGTTTTACTCAACGCCAAACCATCCTATCGCATTGAATGGACACACCTGTGCGCACTCGCCGCAGCCGGTGCACAGAAGAGGGTCTATCACCGCGAAGGAATCGCCGTTGATTGGAGGTTTCAATGCCGGACAGCCCAGCTGTGCGCACACTCCGCAGGCAGTGCACATATCTGCGCTAACTTGCATTGGTTCTTTCCAGGAGCGGCGGTCAACAAGTGCACACGCACGCTGAACAACCACTACGCTTGGGCCGGGGTATTTGATGGCGTTTTTCACCGCCTGTTCCAAAGCGTACAAGTCGTAGGCGTCCACCACATGCACGTCCTGCACTCCAACTGCGCGAGCCAAACCAGCTAAGTCTAGTTCGTGCGTTTTCTCCCCAGAAAGAGTTCGACCGGTGGCAGGATGGTCCTGCCTACCTGTCATTGCAGTGGTTCTGTTGTCGAGGGTAAGGACCGTAACGGCTCCTTTGTTATAAACAATGTCTATCAGCGGCGTGATGCCGGAGTGAACAAATGTGGAGTCTCCGATCACAGCCACAGAG
>JBMFPP010000069.1:0-9284 GCA_049969055.1 Armatimonadota bacterium
CAGGGAGCCGTCGACAAAGATCTTCACCGGGCCGATGGTTAGCCTGCTGTCGCCGAACCCAGTGGTCAACCCAAGTTCTGCAGCTTGACGAAGCAGTTCGAACGGCACTATGAGCCTTACGCGCAGGGGCATACCTCCAGATCTGCAGAGTTGAGAGATGGCCCTCAGCTCCAATGCGTTTGAAACAATGCAGTGTGCGCATGTGAACCCACGGGATATCAAAATGCTGGCAGCGTGAAGTAGGGCGCTTCGGAGCTCTTCCTCGGTTGGTTCTGGAACGGCAGACAGGAGTTTTTGCGCCTCGCCCTCTGTAAGAAGGCCGGAGTCTGATTGAATGCCGGCGATTTGAAGAGCCACGGTATTTGCAACCACGGCGTGACAGCACACTCGGGTTATCACTGCCGGGCGGTCTGGAGCAACCGAATCGAGTTCGGCGCGGGTAGGAAAGCGCTTTTCGGCCAACAGCTCTTGGTCAAATCGGTGTCCCAAAAGCCAACCTCCGGCCGCATTCGGGCGGTCACCGGCGTGCTTCCACAGCCGATGCAGTAGCTCGTCGATAGATGCACATCCGGTTAGGTCCGCTTGTCGGAACTCTGAAAGGCCGAAGAGACCCAAGTGTGCGTGGCAGTCGATCAACCCAGGGAGGGCTAGTCGGTTGGGAAGGTTTACGACTTCTGCTCCGGCGGCGGAAGCGATGCGATCTGCTTTGTTTCCGAATGCCAGTATGCGCTCTGCGCCGACCAGCAGAGAGCCCGGCTTCACACCGCCTGGAACGACCCACCGAAGACCAGTAAAAACACGAAGTCCTGCGTTGTTTGCTTCAGCGGTCATAACATTGGTTACGTGAGCACGCCTGCCTGGCGCAGAAGCTGGCGGAGCTCCGTTACGTTTGGCGAGTTTTCCATGGCTTCTTCAACTGTTATTTTTCCAGAGCTAACCAACTGCGCCAGGGATTGGTTCATAGAGATCATGCCGTAGTGGCCGCCCTCGCGGATTGTGGCCGGAAGGTCGCCGGTATTGCCTTCTTCGATCAGCTTGCATACGGTTGGCGACCCCGTCATGATTTCCACAGCAGCGATGCGGCCGGAGCCGTCGGCGCGGTTTACCAGCCTCTGCGCGATAACGCCGGCGAGACTGCTGGCCAGCTGGGTGGTTACCTGGGGTTTGTGATGCGGGGGAACAGCGTTGATAATACGGTCTATGGCGGCTGGTGCGGAGGTGGTGTGGAGTGTGGACATCACGAGGTGTCCTACCTCTGCGGCGGTTAATGTGGCTTCCATGGCTTCTACATCGCGCATTTCGCCCACCATTATAACGTCCGGCGACTGGCGCATTACAGCCGTAAGCGCAGAGGTGAATGACCTGGTGTCTTTGCCGACCTCACGCTGTTGGATAACAGCCAACTTGTCTTCGAATACGTATTCGATGGGATCCTCTATGGTAACCACATTTACGCGGCGCTCGCGGTTTATGTGCTCGATCATGGCGGCCAAGGTAGTGGATTTGCCCGAGCCTGTTGGGCCGGTAACCAGGATCAATCCCGATTTGAGCGTGCAGAGGGTTTTCAGAGTTGCCGGCAGTTCCAGTTCATCGATGGTGTAGGGGGTTAGGGGGATAATTCTCAGGGAAGCGGCAACCGTTCCCTGCTGGAGGTACACGTTTCCGCGAACGCGTACCAAGCCGGGGATTGTGAAGACCAAATCTTCCTCGTCGACCAGGCTTTCCACGCTTGCCGCTTCCAGTTCTGCGTCCGGCATTCCGCCAAAGCGCAGAAGGTGATCCCGCGCCGCCGAAATCCGAATGCTGGTGCCCAGCTCTCTGGCTTCCTCGGCTGTTACGGGCGGCAGATCCATCAGCTGTATCCGCCCGTTTACCCTGAGGATTGGGGGACTTCCTACTTTAATTATCAGATCGGAGGCTTTAGCTTTGATAGCCGCCTCTAGAAGGTCGTGGATGCTCTTCACGATGAATCCTCGCTAGTTTGTGCAAAACGATTATACGTATTGCGAGTGCACTTGGTCAACCGCTCTTGTCTTCCGGCTCCAGTCTCCACTGCGGAAGGAAGGGGAGCCGTTCCTCTCGCTTGGGGCTGGGGGAAATCGCTGGAGATGGGGCAAGCAGGAACATCGGCAGGTTTGTGAGATGGCTGGGGCTTTCAGGTTGAAGAAACTGCGGATGGTGACCAGAATGGTGTTGGGTGCGTTGTATACTCCAGCAGTGTCTCGTTGCACAACTTACTACCGGTTGCTTGCGTTGACACTGCTGTGTAAATCATGATAGATTAAGGCGAGGCACTGCTGTTGTGGTGGGCAACGGGGCTTTAAAATACGCGCTGGCATTAAAGTTGTCTGCGCTAGGGAGCGGGTTCGGCATATGATCGACGTGCTGCGGATATTGGAGAAAGATGCGCGCATCTCCCCGGCCACTATAGCCGATATGACGGGCCGGACGGAGGCCGAGGTCCGCGAGATCATCGAGCGGTGCGAACGCGAGGGTATTATCCGCACTTACAAGACGGTTATAGACTGGGACCGTCTCCAGGAGGAGCGGGTATTTGCCTTCATAGACGTGCAGGTAACCCCCACCAGAGATGTTGGGTTCGATGATGTTGCCCTTAGGATCCACAGGTTTCCGGAGGTTCACTCGCTTTACCTGGTTTCCGGCGAGTACGATCTCCGCATTGTGGTAGAGGGCAGATCCCTGAAGGAGGTTGCGTTCTTCGTGTCTGAGAAACTTGCCACAATAGATCGTGTGAGGGCTACGGCTACGCATTTTCTGCTTAAGAAATATAAAGAGGACGGCGTTGCCTTCACGGAAACGCCGCCCGATGACAGATTGGCGGTGACCCCATGAAAGGCACGGATACGGTTCCTGTACTGCCGGCTAAACGCGTGCGCGAAATGCCGCCTTCTGGCATCCGAAAGTTTTTCGACCTCGTGTCTCAGATGGACGGGGTTATATCGCTCGGGGTTGGCGAGCCGGATTTTGTTACCCCTTGGCGCATTCGTGAAGCCGCTATATACGCCACGGAGAGAGGCGCCACCAGGTACACTTCTAACTACGGCATTCTGGAACTGCGCACGCAGATATCCAGGTACCTCGAGGCTAATTGGGGGGTGCATTACGACCCAGCTAGCGAGATACTTGTAA
Organism: Armatimonadota bacterium; assembly: GCA_049969055.1. Lineage (GTDB taxonomy): Bacteria > Armatimonadota > DTGP01 > DTGP01 > JBMFPP01 > JBMFPP01. The sequence continues at coordinate 3,151 of JBMFPP010000069.1, forward strand.
CCGTGGGAGTAAGCGAGGCTGTTGACCTCGCCTGCCGGGCCATTTTAGAGCCTGGTGACGAAGTACTTCTTCCCGAGCCGTGTTATGTTTCTTATAAGCCGTGCGTGGAGCTGGCCGGGGGTGTGGCTGTTCCCATCGTTTGCCGGGCGGAACGCGGGTTTCACGTGGATGTGGACGACCTAGCCGCCGCTGTAACACCCAGGACGAAGGCCATTCTAATCAACTATCCAAACAACCCCACCGGAGCCTCTCTCACTAGAAACGAGCTGGAAGGCATTGCGCTGTTGGCGCAAGAGCACAACCTGCTGGTGCTGTCCGACGAGATTTATGCCAAATTAACTTACGATATGAAGCACACCTGCTTTGCCTCACTACCGGGTATGAAGAACCGCACCATCCTTTTCAACGGTTTCTCCAAAGCGTATGCGATGACTGGATGGAGGCTTGGATATGCGGCCGCTCCTGCGCCGCTTATCGAGGCGATGTGTAAAATACATCAGTACACCATACTCTGCGCAGGCAGTGTTCCTCAGTTTGCCGCCATCGAGGCGCTTCGCAACGGCGAATCTGAGGTGGAGATGATGGTGGATAGCTACAACCACAGGCGAAGGCTGATTGTGAAGGGCCTTAACCGGATAGGACTGCCCTGCCACCTGCCGGAGGGCGCTTTCTACGCTTTCCCCTCCATCAAGCATACGGGCATGACTTCTGAAGAGTTTTGCGAGAAACTGCTCATGGAGGAAAAAGTGGCTGTGGTTCCCGGCAGTGTTTTCGGGGAGTGCGGGGAGGGCTACATTCGATGCTCCTACGCCGCGTCCGTCCAGGAGATAACCGAGGCTTTGGAGCGCATGTCCCGCTTCCTTAAAAGGAATGTCGGCGCCTCCGGTGCAGAGGAAGCGGCTTGAGGTTTCGCCATGCAAGAGCATCAACATCGAAAGATCGCTGTCGGCAGTGACCATGCCGGCTACCGCTACAAGGAGCTGGTTCGGGAGCTTTTGGACCGTTCAGGTTTGCCCTATCAGGACTTCGGTGCGTACTCCGAAGAGAGCACCGATTATCCTGACTATGCTTTGATGGTGTCTAAGGCTGTTGCGTCAGGTCAGTGCTGTTGCGGCATACTTATCTGCGGCACAGGTGTAGGCATGTCTTTGGTGGCCAATAAAGTGCCTGGAATACGCGCGGCGGTGTGCAACGATACTTACACGGCGCGCGTTTCACGCCTCCACAACGATGCAAACGTGTTGTGTTTAGCGGGCCGCGTTATCGGCGTGGAGGTAATGCTGGACATCGTTCGCACTTGGATAGCCACGCCGTTTTCCGGTGAAGAGCGCCACGTTCGAAGGCTCCAGAAACTGAAGGCGATCGAGGAGGCGTATCTTTGTGCGCTCGGCACCCATGATGAAGCAAAGATGCCGCTGGAAACAGTGCAGTCTGAAGGCTGCGATGGTTGAGTTTGGGTGACTCCGGGTCCGAGTGGTGCGTTTGTTATTTTGGAATGGTGAGGATCGAAGCTAAATGAGCATGAAGTTTAAGCCACTGTCTGAGGTGCCCGAAATTCCAGCGATAGAGCAGGTCGACCCTGAAGTTGCGGCGGCTATACATGCTGAAGAGTTCCGCCAGCGCTCCAATCTGGAGCTGATTGCTTCCGAGAACTACGCTAGCCGCGCGGTTTTGGAGGCTCAGGGCTGTGTTATGACCAACAAGTACGCCGAGGGCTACCCCGGTAAGCGGTACTACGGCGGGTGCGAGAATGTTGATGTGGTTGAAGAGCTGGCCAGGTCGCGCGCAAAAGCACTGTTTGGTGCAGAGCATGCCAACGTACAGCCGCATTCTGGCACCCAGGCCAATATGGCGGTTTACTTCACCGTCCTTCAGCCGGGAGATACGATTCTCGCGATGGACCTTGCGCACGGTGGGCACCTGAGCCACGGCAGTCCGCGCAATTTCTCCGGCAAGCTATACAACGTGGTTTCCTACGGCGTGGACCGTGAAACAGAGCGAATCGATTACGATGCGCTGGCCGAAATTGCCAAAGAGCACCGGCCGAAGCTTATAGTTGCCGGCGCCACCGTTTATCCTAGGATTATCGATTTCGATCGTTTTGCTTCGATTGCGGAATCGGTGGGTGCCATTTTCATGGCTGATATAGCCCATATTGCGGGTTTAGTGGCAACAGGACTTCATCCCAGCCCTGTTCCAGTGGCTCAGTTTGTTACCACCACCACGCACAAAACGCTTCGCGGGCCGAGGGGCGGCATGGTAATGTGCAAGCAGGAGTACGCCCAGGAGTTGGACCGTACTGTTCTTCCCGGCATGCAGGGGGGCCCTCTTATGCATGTGATAGCCGCCAAGGCAGTGTGTTTGAAAGAAGCGTCTCAGCCGGAGTTCGCCGAGTATCAAAAGCAGATAGTTCGCAATGCAAAAGCTTTGGCAGAAGCGCTGATGTCTCGGGGGTTTAGGTTGGTTTCGGGCGGAACAGATAACCACTTAATGCTGGTTGATCTCACTCCCAAAGGCATAACCGGCCGCGATGCTGAACAGGCGCTGGATGCTGTTGGCATAACTGTGAATAAAAACTTAATCCCGTTCGACACGCGGAAGCCTTTGGTAACAAGCGGTATACGTATAGGTACCCCTGCGGTTACCACAAGGGGCATGAAAGAGCCGGAGATGAAGGAGATCGCGCGCCTTATAGATGAAGCGTTGAAGGCGATGGGCGATGAAAACGCCCAAGCCAAAGTGCGCGCCCAAGTACGAGAGCTGTGCGCATCGTTTCCGCTCTTTGCGGCGTAGAGGGTGAAGAAGTTCGTGGGATCAATCGGTCAATCAGCGCTGGTTGACCGCAAAGTCTTTCAAATGCCAGTTCGGACGCCATAACTGAATTTGGGTGGTGCAGATGGGTCCCGCAATGCTTAAGTGCGCCGCAGTCTTTGCGGCGTCGCTGGTGATGGCATCGGTAACAACGCCGATTGTGCTTCGTTTAGCGGTGCGCTTTGGAGCTGTTAGGCGTCCGCGACAGCGTGATATACACACTGTTCCGATGCCGCTTTGGGGCGGAATCGCTATATATTTCTCCGCTCTGATTCCCCCTCTTGTTGCTCTTCGCGGGGTTGTGCCACCTGCGATGACCGGAATTCTCGTCGGCGCAACACTGGTTGCCGTAGCCGGGATACTCGATGACCGCTTGGAGCTTTCTGCTTTGTGGCAGAGCGTTGTTATCCTGCTTGCCGGGTTTGTCGCGGCGGTGTTGGGCGCTTGTGTGGAGTTTGTGAGCAATCCGCGCGGAGGAATGATATTCCTTGGGTCTTGGGCCGTTCCCGCCACTGTTGCGTGGATGTTTTTGGTTACGAAGTCGGTGGATATGGTGGACGGCTTAGACGGTCTTGCCGCCGGTGTTTCTGCGATTGCCGCGGCATCCCTTGGTATGATTGCGCTTGGCCGCCATGATCCGAGCCTGGCCGTTTGGGCCGCCGGCATCAGCGGAGCCTGTGTGGGCTTTCTTAAGTACAATTTCACCCCGGCGTCCATTTTCATGGGGACGGTGGGTGCTCAGTTTTTGGGGTTCATGCTTGCGGGGTTGTCGGTGGTGGGTGTTTTCAAGATGGCGGCGGTGGTAACTTTGGTGCTGCCATTGCTGGTTCTGGGTGTACCTGTGCTGGATGCTGTCCGCGTAGTTACACTGCGCGTGCTTCAGGGAAAGCCTGCGCATGTGGCCGCTAAGGACCACTTCCACCACATCCTTCTCAAGGAATGGGGGCTGTCCACCAAGTCGGCGGTTATTGTTTTGTACATTGCGTCTGCGATTTTTGGCCTCGCGGCGTTGTTTGTTTTCGCGCTTGCAGTAAGGTAGGCTTTTCCCCTTCAAGAAGTTTTGACAAACTGAAGGCAATTAATTGAACGTCAAAACTTCTTGCAAGAAGTTTTGACAAACCGAAGGCGATTAATTGAACGTTAAAACTTCTTGTTTGCCGTATATTGGTCGGAAACCACCTGCCGGGCAAGCGAATTCCTCTGCTTGATAAAGCTTCTGCGGTTTAACCTTTCAGTGTTTGGGTTTCGCTTTCTTGCCGCCGTGTTTGCTGATATACGGGTTTTAGAGGTATAATTGTTTCGAAGCTACTGCGGTCGGGGAGAAAGCCATGAGCGAGGTGCTTCCTAGAGCGAGCAAATGCCATGTGGGTGTATCCTTAGCGCATAGGCGCAGTCGAGAGGGAAAGGTGGAGCAGGTTCCGTACTTCGCTGTTACCTTTGCCGCAGAGGAGGATGCCAAGGCCGCCCTTGAGAAGCTTGAGAAAACGGGTGTTCAGTTGGTTATACAAGGTGACGGCGAGGGCTTCCGTTATTGGGTAGAAAAGCGGGTCAAATCTAAAAACATACTTGCGGAGATGCTTGAGAGAACCGGACCACTGTGGGAATGCCGTCCGGACGAGGCAACGCATCAAGCTTTTCTTGAGGCCCTGCGGAACGCAGGAAAGTGGTTCCTTGCTTTGGGCTCCGAAACGGGGTCGGCGCAGGGAGTGATCGAGAGTAAATTCTTCTCGCTTAGGTTCTCCGAGAGGTAGGGCGGAGGTTTCCGCCGTTCTGATTACTTGAGAGGGCGGCTTGGCGGCATGTAGCGGAGCGGTAAACCAATGAAAGGCGTTTTGCTTGTTGTTGACGATGAGAGGATTGTTCGCGAGTCGCTTCACGATATTTTCGAGATGGACGGCTATACAGTGTATACCGCAGTAGATGGGGAAGACGCTCTGCGCCGCCTGGAGCAGGTACCTGTGGATCTGGTGGTAACAGATATTACCATGCCCGGTATGGACGGCATCCAGCTGTTGAAGAGTATAAGAGTGGTCAGCGAACACCTCCCCGTTATCATAATAACCGGCAACCCCTCAAGTCACACTACGTTGGAGGCGCTTAGATACGGCGCTTCGGATTACATAACCAAGCCGTTCTCTTCCCGCGAAGTTTTGGCAAGCGTTGATAGGGCGCTTCTGCGCTCCCGGCTTTTTGATGAAGAAGCACAATGGTCTCTCGATGTAAAGGCGTTTTTACAGGGGGCGTGTGAGCAAACTCCTTTGGAGGGCAGTGGGATTGCGGCCAAAATAAAGCCGGTTATTAGCTGGACAGCGCCGCTTGGAAGCATGGAGGACGTCGGAGAGTATTTAATTCGGGAGGTTGCAGGGGTTTTTGAAGCTGATGGGTGTGCACTTTACCTTCCCGCACGCGAGGGGGGCTACAGGCTGATTGCCGAATCCGGCTGCTGTAAGGTGCCGCCGAGATTTGACGATTTTGACGCCGGGTTTGATAAAGCAGTGGGCCCGCAGAATCCCGTTTCGCTCGGCCGTTTCGGGGGACTGCATCGGTGGGTGGTTCCGTTGTCGGTGCGTGAGAGCCGGACGGGACTCCTTATACTCTGCGGCGGGCAGGAATGGTGGGGTTTAACGGAAGAAGCGTTCCGCTTGGTGGTGCGCAAAGCGGCCTGCATTCTGGCGCGCGCCCGGCTCTGCGAAACACTGCCGGGTTTGTAACCCTGGTAAGTTGGTGTGCGGCAGAGGAAACTACTTGTGATTTTGGTTTTGAAAGCCGCCTTCAGTCCCGGAGCGGCGCCGACGGATCTGGAGTTCCAGTAGGCTTTGGCGCATTTGCATATCGATTGCGTGTGAAGTATACTAGAAGCCGGTCTATATTGGTGCCAGCGTTGGGCAGCATGTAGTGCAGGAGCGTGTTTGCTGGCGGTGCTCGTGTCTTACCCAATGGTAAAACTAGAAAACGTGAGTGTTATTTACCCCAACGGAGTTCAGGCGCTGAAGGATGTTAGCGTTGATGTTGGGGCTGGTGAGTTTGTTTTTATAGTTGGACCTACCGGCAGTGGCAAAACCACACTTTTGAAGCTCCTTTACAGAGAAGAAACCCCAACTTCTGGCAGAGTGTATGTGGACGGCATTGATGTGGGTTCTTTGAGGCGCCGCGAGGTATCTGAGCTGCGCAGGCGCGTTGGCGTTGTGTTTCAGGATTTCCGGTTACTGCCGGATCGCACTGCTTTTGAGAATGTGGCGTTTGCACTGCACGTTACCGGAACGCCGCGCCGAATGGTGCGCCAGCGCGTAATGGATGTTTTGGCGAGAACAGGCTTAGCCGGC